>NZ_JAYEZM010000010.1:0-140259 GCF_037031205.1 Natronomonas amylolytica
GATACGAAAAACACGGAAATCGGAACAGCGCCGAACGTGTCTTTCGTGAGATAAAACGACGAACTACCAGCTTTTCGAACTGTTTCAGCAACGCCGAAGCAGACACCGCCGACGATTGGCTTCGAGCATTCGCCTTCGCATGGAATCAGCTTATCTGAACACTACCGTCACCGTCGTCGGCACCCGAACGGAGCCGCGCTTCGACGGCCTCGCGGTCGACGGTACCCGACGCCGTCCGAGGTAGCTCGTTGGCGAAGGCGACCGTCCGGGGGAGTTTGTAGCCGGCGAGGCGGTCACGACAGAACTCGCGAATCTCGTCGGCCGAGACGGCGGCGCCGTCCGTGACGACGAGGGCGGCGACGCGTTCGCCCCACTCCTCGTCGGGCAGGCCGACGACCGCACAGTCCTCGACTGCGGGATGGGAGCGGACGGCGTCGGCCACCTCGTTCGGGTCGACGTTCTCGCCGCCGGTGATGATGGTGTCGTCGACGCGGGCGTGGACGTAGAGTTGGCCGTCCTCGTCGCGGTGGCCGAGGTCACCCGTTCGGAGGCCGCCGTTCGTGAAGGCCCCGAACGTCGCCGTCTCGTCAAGATAGCCGGGCGTCACCATCGGCCCCGTAACGACGAGTTCGCCGGTCTCGCCCGAATCGCAGACCGCGCCCGCCTCGTCGACGACGGTCACCTCGGCGAACATCACGGGGTTGCCGACGGTGTCGGGGTTCCGTCGGGCCTGCTCGGGCGTCGCGGTCGCTATCTGGGAGGCGGCTTCGGTCATCCCGTAGGTGGGCGCGACCGGCACGTTCTGCTCCTGTGCGCGTTCCAGCAGGTCGGGCGGACAGGCCGCACCGCCGAGCAGGACGAACCGGAGGTCGACGAGCGGGGCAAGCGCCGCCTCGCCGTCGGCACCGGCATCGAGCAGTCGCTCCAGCATCGTCGGCACCAGCGAGACGGCGGTGGCGTCGGCCGCCTCCATCGCCGCCAGCGTCTCTCGGGGCTCGAAGTCCCGCTGGACGGCTATCGTCGTCCCGTAGAGGGTCGACCGATAGACGGGCGCCAGCCCACCCATGTGGTACATCGGCAGGCAGACGTGCCAGAAGTCGGTATCCCGCAGGCCGAGGCGGAACGCCGAGGCCGTCGCGCTCGCGAGGACGTTACCCATCGTCAGGACGACGCCCTTCGGGTCGCCGGTCGTCCCCGAGGTGAACATGACGACAAGCGGGTTGTCCAGTTCCCACTCGGGCAGGTCGAAGGGTTCGGGTCGGACGCTCGCCACCGACTCGGCGCATCCTTCCGGTTTATCGACCGAGAGGACCGTCGCATCGGTCGCGTCGGTGACCGCCGCCTCCGTGTCTGCCTCGCAGACGACGACTGCCGGATTCACGCGGTCGAAACGTACCGATAGTTCCTTGGCCGAAAGGCGTGCGTTGACCGGCACCAGCACGGCACCGAGACGCTGTGCCGCGTGGGCGAGTTCGACGAACTCCGTCCGGGTTTCGGCACAGACGACGAGCGCGTCGTCGACGCCGACGCCGCGGGCGGCGAGCCGTCCGGCGAGTATCTCGACCCGTTCGTTGAGGTCGGCGTACGTGTCAGCTTCCGCGGCGTCGCCAGCGGCGGCTATCGCCGTCGCGTTCGGCGTCGCGCTCGCCCGGGTCGCCAGCCAGTCACGCATCGTAGCGTAGCCCGTTTCACGAGGGGGGAATATTGCCTTTTCCTTGTGGAACGACGGCCGCTCCCGACCGGATGGGAGCGACGTTCTCCCGGATATCTTCGTCGAGAAACCGTCTCGTTGCCAATCCGCTGGCTCTGACCCCCGGCAAGGCGGCCGCGAGGTGGACCGCGGCGGCGCGGGCGACCGCACCGTCGATGGTCGTGGTGACGACGACATCGAGACCGGCATCGATAGCCCGCCGGCCCGCGTCGGCCGCCCGGTCGACGCCGCCCAGCGCCATCGGTTTTATAACGATGACGTCGGCGGCCGCCGCATCCAGCACCGCGTCGATGCCGTGTTCGTGGAGTCCTTCGTCGAGCGCGATACCGACGGGGCCACCCCGGAGGTCCGTGTGGCCCGACAACTCGTCGGCCGACAGCGGTTGTTCGACGAAGGCCACATCGTGGTCGGCGAAGGCCGACAGCGCGCGCTCGGCGGTCTCGCGGTCCCACGCCCCGTTGGCGTCAGCCCGGAGTTCGACGTCGGGACAGCGCGTTCGGACGGCTTCGAACCGTTCGACATCCTCGGCGAGCGGGCGCGCGCCGACCTTGACTTTCACCGCCGGGAAGCCCTTGTTGACCGCGTCGGCGGCCGCCTCGGCCGTCTCCTTCGGCTCCCCATCCCCGACCGTCGCGTTGACGGGAACTTCCTCGATGCGGGTATTCGCCCCGAGGTGGCGATAGAGGGGTTCGCCGGCCGCCCGAGCGCGCGCATCGAGGACCGCCAGCGAGACGCCGTGGCGGGCAGCAGGGGCGTCCGCGAAGGAGTCGCCGTCGAGTGCAGTCTCGGGGTCGTCGACCTCGCGGAGCGCGGCCTCGCAGTCGTCGAGGGATTCGGTCCATCCCGGGAGCGGCGTCGCCTCGCCGAGGCCGGGCGTACCGTCGAGGTCGAGTCGGACGAGGAAGCCGCGCCGCTCGTCGATGGTGCCGGCGGCGGTATCGAGCGGCGTCGACAGCGACAGGGAGAACGGTTCGGTTCTCATACGAACGCGGGGGCGGCCAGTCCGATGGCGAACAGAAGCGAGTGGGCAAAGAGGAGTTTCCCGGTCTGCTCCAGAGCGGGATTCAGGGCCTCGCCCTCCGTCCTCGTCCAGACGGTGCGACCGATGCGGGCCGCAAGCGGGGCGGTCAAAAGCGGCAGCAGGACGGCGGGGATGTAGCCGTCCGCCCAGAAGACGACGGGTACGACGTAGGCCATGCCGACCAGCGCGGTCCACTCGATGCGGCTGAGCCGATAGCCGAGGATGACCGCGAGCGTCCGTTTCCCCGCGGCCGCGTCGGTCTCCTTGTCCCGAATGTTGTTCACGACGAGGATGGCCGTCGAGAGGCCGGCCGCCGGCAGGGCAGCGACGACGGCCGCGACCGGCACGGTCTCCGGCGGGACGCCGAGCGGCAGCGGGTCGGAGGCGTAGGTGACCGCCTGCACGTAGTAGGTGCCCGCGACGGCGACGAGGCCGAAGAAGACGAAGACGAAGACGTCCCCGAGGCCACGATAGCCGTAGGGGAGCGGCCCGCCCGTGTAGGTGATGCCGGCGACGACGCTGGCGAGGCCGACGACGACGATCGGGAGGCCACCGATGTAGACGAGGTAGACCCCGATGACGATGGCGAGGCCAAAGGTCGCGTACATGGCCGTCTTGACCCGCTGTGGGTCGATGATACCGCCGGCCGTCACGCGGGTGAAGCCCTCGCGGTCCTCGGTGTCGGCGCCGCGAACGGCGTCGTAGTAGTCGTTGGCGAAGTTGGTACCGACCTGTAACAGGAGTGCACCGACCAGCGCGAAGACGGCCGGCAGCGGCGCGAAGACCCCCTCGTGTACGGCCAGTCCGGTACCCACGATGACGGGGGCGGCGCCGGCAGGGAGGGTCTGCGGGCGGGCCGCCATCAGCCACGCCTTCGTCGGTGAGACCGTCTCTGTCATTGGTCGTACTCGGGGCGGGCGCAGTATAATGCCGGTGGTCTCCCTGCCGTTTTATTCGTTCTGCGACCGTCATTCGTCACCATGTTCCACGACCGGACAGCCGCCGCCGAGCAACTCGCGGACGAACTCGTCGACCGGGGTATCGGGGCCGACATCGTCCTCGCGGTCCCCCGGGGCGGCCTCCCGCTGGGCCGCGTCGTCGCCGACAGCCTCAACGCGCCGCTGGATATCGTCGCCGCGAAGAAACTCGGCGCACCGAACAACCCCGAACTCGCTATCGGCGCCGCCGCCAGCGATGGGAGCCTCTATCGCAACGAGTCCATCATCGCCGAACTCGGCGTCGACGAGGCCTACGTCGAGGCGGAAGCCGACCGCGCCGCCGAAACCGCCCGCGAGAAGGAGGCGACCTACCGGACGGGCGATGCGCCGGCCCTCGTCGGCAAGCGGGTCGTCATCGTCGACGATGGGCTGGCGACCGGCGCGACCGCCATCGCCTGCATCCGGAAGGCGAAGGCCGCCGGCGCCGAACGCGTCGTCCTCGCGGTACCCGTCGGAGCGCCGGAGTCCCTCGACGAGGCCGCACGCGAGGCCGACGAGGTCGTCGCCGTCGAAGAGCCCACCCACTTCGGCGCGGTCGGACGGCACTACCGAGATTTCTCACAGGTCACCGACGAGGAGGCGATGGCATATCTCGAGGACTGAACGCCCGGTGGACGACGAGGGCCGAAAGAGCCGCCGCTCTCGGGCGTTGCGTCGAAAGAAGGATATGGGATACGACGGAGAGATGTCGGCTTAGGCGGAGGTCGCCTCGTCGGCGGCGTCCTCGACCTGGCTGGCGACGTCGTCAGCGGCGTCCTGGACCTGCTCGGAGACGTCCTCGACCTGTTCGGTCACGTCTTCGACCTGCTCGGAGACGCTTTCGGCCTGCTCCTCGAACTGCTCGGAGATGGTGTCGAGTTGGTCTTCGACCTGCTCTTGGAAGTCCTCGCCCTGCTCGTCGAGCTGGTCCTGGAGGTCCTGAATCTGTTCTTCGAGCTGTTCGAGGGCGTCGATGGTCTGGTCTTCGAGGTCCTCGTTGGCGTCGAGAATCGCGTCGACCTGCTCGTCGAGCTGGTCGAGGAAGTCCTCGAGGAACTCCTCGACGGAATCGTTGCCGTCACGGAGGTTCTCCTCGAGCGTGTCGAGGGCGTCGGCCTGGCTCTCCTCGAGCGTGTCGAGCTGTTCGTCGATGCTGTCGCGGAGGTCACCGAAGACGTCCTGCTCGGCGGGGACGGCCGACTCGACGGCGTCGAGGTAGCTGTCGACGGTCGTCCGCAGGAGGTCGTTGCCGCGGTCGGAGACGTCGCGGGCGGGCTCGATGGTGTCGAGGAGCGTGGCGTTGACCTGTTTCTGGATGTCGACGCCGCGCTCGACGGCGCTGTGGGTCTGCTCGATGGTGCTGCGCTGCAGCTCGAATACGGTTTCGACGGGGTTGGTGTTCTCGCTCATCGTAATACCAACTAACCCCCCAGAACATATAAATTTGTCTCTGAAAACCATTCAAAACCATTGAGTTACATTGAGCGTCTCAAGAAAGTGGACCAATGGTGGCGGGTGGAGGACACCCCACCCGGGGACAGCGCGACGCGGCGTCGGCGCTGACAGATGTTGCTACGAGGTCCACCTCCGAAGGACTGCGGCCAGCAATTGCCGTCGGGTTTAAGCCACTTTTTGCACGCTCCGGCGGTTCGGCGCGCGAGGCACCGAACTCGCCTCCGCGGCAAAAACGTGGGGAAAATATGCGCGCCTCTTTCCAGCCGCGAGCCGAAGGCTCGCGTTAGTCAGTCGGCGCTACGCTGGCTCGGCCTTCGGCCTCGCCAGCGGGAACCGCCTCGGGGGCGACCTCTGGACGCCCCGGAGGCGGATGCTAGTTGCCACAGTTTAGACAGGCCGTTTCAATCTATACATGGTGTGTCAGTCATTCCATAGGAACGTTCACCGCAGCAGGGGTGAAAACAGCAGCATGCACTCCATAGCACCCTCAGTAATACCAATCGTACTTCTCGAAGTTCGGTTCGCGGTTCTCGTTGAACGCCTGCCGGCCCTCACGGGCCTCGTCGGTCATGTAGCCGAGTCGCGTCGCCTCGCCCGCGAAGACCTGCTGGCCGATGAGGCCGTCAGTGTCCATGTTGAAGGCGTATTTGAGCATCCGAATCGCCATCGGTGACTTCGAGAGGATTTGGTCGGCCCACTCAAGGGCGACTTCCTCCAGTTCCTCGTGGGGAACCGCCTCGTTGGCCATCCCCATATCGACGGCCTCCTCCGCGGAGTAGGTCTTGCCGAGGAAGAACACCTCGCGGGCCTTCTTGTGGCCGACCTGCTGGGCGAGATACGCCGACCCGAAGCCGGCGTCGAAGGAGGCCACGTCGGGGTCTGTCTGAAGGAACTTGGCGTGCTCCTCGGAGGCCAGCGTCATGTCACAGACGACGTGCAGCGAGTGGCCGCCGCCGACGGCCCACCCCGGCACGACGGCGATGACCGGCTTCGGGATGTGGCGAATCAGCCGCTGGACCTCAAGGATGTGCAGGCGCGGCGCGTCCTGCCGTTCCGCATCATTCCCGTCTTCGTCGTCCTCGTACTCGTAGCCCGCGTCGCCGCGAATCCGTTGGTCGCCGCCCGAGCAGAACGCCCAGCCGTCGTCCTTCGGCGAGGGCCCGTTGCCCGTCAGGAGGACACAGCCGATGTCGGTCTGTCGCTTGGCGTGGTCCAGTGCGGTGTAGAGTTCGTCGACCGTCTCCGGCCGGAAGGCGTTGCGCACCTCCGGGCGGTCGAAGGCGATTCGGACCGCGTTCACGTCCGTCCCGCGGTGGTAGGTTATGTCCTCGAAATCGTCCGTAATCGGCTCCCAGCGGTCGGGGTCGAAGAGGTCTGAGACCATACCGAAACCGGGAGCGCCGATAGCAAAAACCCACCCGACTGCGGCCAGTCGTTACGACAACGCCGCGAGGACGCGCTCCTGAAGCGCCGCGCGTTCCTCGTGGCTCCGCTCGCTGTCGGTGACGACCTCGATGACCTGCGTGCCGTCGCTGCCGACCGACTCCGTATACAGGTCCCGAAAGCCCTCGCGGTCCTGCGTGCGCGCGAACTCGATATCGTAGACCTCTGCCGACCCCTCGAAATCCAACCCGTGCGGCGTCCGGAACCACTCCTCGAAGGTGTCGTGGCCCTCGATGGGCAGCAGACGGAAGATGCCACCGCCATCGTTGTTGATACAGACGATGGTCGCATCGACGTCACAGCGTGCGACCGCCAGCAGGCCGTTCATGTCGTGGTAGTACGCGAGGTCACCTAACACGGCCACGAGCGGGTCGTCGGTCCCGGACCCGGCACCGAGCGCCGAGGAGATGATGCCGTCGATACCCGACGCGCCGCGGTTCCCGAGCACCGTCAGGTTCGCCTCGCGCGGCCGGCCGAATCGGTCGAGGTCACGCACGGGCATCGAGTTCGAGACGAAGACGGTCGCCGGGTCCGGCGCCAGTCTGGTGATGTCCGATAAGACAGCGCCCTCCTCGGGTTCGTTGCCCTCGACCAGTTCCCAGTAGTCGGCTTCGGCCTCTTGGAATCGGTCGGCGTAGCCGCCCGCCTCACGGCTCACGGCACTTGCCAACTCCGTCGTCAGCCTCGTTTCGTCGGCGACCACGAGGTCCGTCGCGGTAAAGGTCGCCTCCCGCCAGCCACCGGCCGGGTCGACGACGAACTGCCGGGCGCCCGAATCTCGGAGATAGTGTCGCAGCGGTTTCGATGTCGGCGAGGCACCGAACCGAATGACGACATCGGGCGTCTTCTCGATGGCGTCGATATATGAATCGTAGCCGCCGCAAATCGGCGTCTCGGTCATCCCCAGATGTGCGCCGAATCGCTGCCCCGAAAGCGGGTCGGCGAGCACCGGAAAGCCCGTCTCGCGTGCGAGGCCCAACAGTGCGTCACGGGCCGGCGTCGACCGGTTCGCCGGCCCACAGACGATGAGTCCCGAGGCGGCGTCCTCGATGGCGTCGGCCATCGCTCGTCTATCGCTCTTGGAGAGTCCAGTACGCCCCTGCGTGACGTCGACGAACGGTCCATCGCGCCCCTCGACGGCGAGCGGATGCTCGTCGGCGAACCCATCGGGAACGGTCGCATCTGGAACCGCTTCCGAGAGGTCCGCCGCGCGGGCACCCGGCTCTAACGGCTTCCGGAGCGGGACGTTCAGATGAACAGGTCCGGGGTCGGTGCCGGTCGCCGTCCCGACGGCCCGACAGAGCGTCGTCCGCAGCGAGCGGAGTTTCCGGTCGGCGGCCTCCGGTTCCGGGAGCGTCCGATAGTCGCGGACGGCATCGCCGTAGATATCCTGCTGGTCGATGGTCTGGTTGGCGCCGCTGTCGTGCAGTTCCGGCGGTCGGTCGGCTGTCACCAGCAGCATCGGCACGCGGGCCTGATTGGCCTCGACGACCGCGGGATGGAAGTTCGCCAGCGCGGTGCCGGAGGTACAAATCAGGGGCACCGGGTCGCCGGTCCGTTTGGCCCGCCCGAGCGCGAAGAAGGCCGCCGACCGCTCGTCGAGCAGCGACAGCGTCTCGATGTCGGGGTGTCCGGCGAACGCGACCGTCAGCGGCGTCGACCGGCTTCCGGGTGCCAGTACCGCGGTCTCGACGCCTGCCTTCGCCAGTTCGTCGGCGATGACTCCGGCCCAGAGACCGTTGACGTTCCGGGCCATTATTCCAGTTCGTCCAGTATCGGGCGGTATTTGAGTTGCACCTCGTCCCACTCGCGGTCGGGGTCCGAGTCGGCGACGATGCCGACGCCCGCAAACAGCGTCGCGGTGTCGCCGCGGGCGACCGCCGAGCGGATGGCCACCGAAAACGAGCCGTAGCCGGCAGCGTCGAACCAGCCGACGGGCGCGGCATACCAGCCGCGCTCGAAGGGTTCGGTATCCCGGATGGTTCGGAGGGCCTCGTTCGGCGGCAAACCGCCGACGGCAGGCGTCGGATGCAGCGCCTCCACGAGCGTCAGGACGTGTTCGTCGTCCGCGAGTTCGGCCGTAATCGGCGTCTCGATGTGCTGGACGGTCGCCAGCCGGCGAATCCGGCGCTGGCCGGCCTGAATCGACGAAGCGTAGGGCGCCAACTGGTCGCGGATGGCGTCGGCGACCAGTTCGTGTTCGTGGACGTTCTTGTCGTCGGCCAGCAGTTCCTCGGCGAGCCACTCGTCTTCCTCGGGGGTGTCACCGCGGCCAGTCGTCCCCGCGAGCGCGCCGGTTTCGACCGTCCGGCCCCGAAGGCCAACCAACTGCTCGGGCGTCGCCCCGAAGAAGCCCGAACCCCCGTCCGCAGGTTCGAAAAGGAATCGGAAACAGTCCGGGTACGTCTCGCCGAGTCGGGCCACCACGTCCGGCAGCGAGAGCGGCCGTTCGAGCGTCGTCTCCAGCGCCTGTGCGAGGACGACCTTCCGGAGTTCACCGGCCTCGATGCGGTCGGTCGCGGCGGTGACGCTTTCGCGCCACTCCGACATCGACGTGGTCCGCACCCGGGAACGAACGCCCGGCGGGCCGGTGCGCTCGTCGCTCGTCGGAAGCGAAGTCAGTTCGTCCGCGGCGGTTTCGAGTCGGTCCTCGACGGCTTCGGGGCCGGCGTCGACCGCGTTGACCGTGAGCCACGGTCCGTCGTCGGTGTAGGTGAGCTGGACACGCGGCAGGACGAACTCCGCACCGGGGTAGCCCGCCCACGGGTCGTCGCCGCCGTGTTCGTCGTGAAACGCGAAGCCGCCGAAAAAGCGAGGGCGGGCCGCCAGCGCCCCGGCGTGAACGTCGCCGACGGCGAACAGCTCCGACGCCGACTCCCGGACCGCCCGAAAGCGGTCGGGGCCGTCGGCGGTTATCGTCGCCGCGGTTCCGCTGCCGACGACCGTCGCCTCGTCGGGGGCCGCCCAGAAGGTTCGGGGGGCCTCGGCCGCCGAAAGCGCCGCCTTCGGCTGTGGCGCCGCGGGAAGTCGCATCGACCGACTGACGAGCCCCGCCGAGGACGGGGCGGCCTCCTCGCTCCGCAACGGTTCCATTACCACCCTCTTGGGACCCCACCGTTTTAGGTTACCCGTTCAGCGACGGACCCGCCAGAAAGGACAGCTTACAGCTTCGACTCGGCGTCGTCGGCCAGTTCCTGCATCCGCTTGCCGATGCGGCCGGCGTCCGAGAACTCGTCTTCGCTCATCACGTTCGCCAGGGCGTTCCCGAGGACGAAGACGGCGTGTTTGTGCTCGCTTTTGGACTTGTGGACGTCGTCAGGCGTCACGTCGAGGCCCTGGTAGGCGTCGAATATCGAGTTATCGACGCTGTCCATGTCATCGAAGTGCTCCATGATCGACACCATCTTGGCGTGCAGTTCCAAAAGCTCGTCTTTGTGCATATTCGTGGGTACTGGAAGACGGCGTTTAACGCTTTCGCGGGAACGCGGCACACACCGCCACACGAACCGACCTCGTCAGGACGGGCGACAGCACAGTCGCTATGGGACCGACAAGCCGGAAAAACGGGTCAGAAGACGTACTCGTCGTCGTGGCCCATCATACCGTCTTCTTCGAGACCGGGGTCTTCGTCCTCCATCGGACCGCTCGTCTTGTAGGCGCGAAGGCCGGTCGAGAGTAACTCTTCGATTGCTTCCTCCCGGTTTACGAATTCGCCCTTCTCTACGAGCTGGGCGATCTGCATCTCCAAGTGCTCCGGGATGGTCAGGTGTACCTTCGGCATCGGAACGTTGCAAGCTTCGGGGATGGGGTATTTAAGATTGACGGGCTTTTTTTGCGCCGGACAAATTCAACCCGCGGTGACGAAAACTATCTTTTGTGAACAGTTCACCGACGTTATCCGAGCGGATACGTTTGTCACCGAACGATAGGCCTACCTGTTTTCGACGCGAATCGCGACCATGAAGGACGTTACGGACCTCCACCGGGAGTTCGACGGCAAGCGCCTCCCGCCCGGCCAGCGGGAGACCAGCCGCTTTCCCGTCCTCTCGAAGGGCGAGACGCCCTCGATACCGAACGACTGGACCTTCGACGTCTGGGGCGCCGTCGACGAGGAACTCACCCTCTCCTTCGAGCAGTTCAAAGACCTCCCGACGGAGAGCCAGAATCAGGACTTCCACTGTGTGACCGGCTGGTCCCGCTTCGACTGCCGGTTCCGCGGCGTCTCCTTTCCCACCCTCGCGGAACGCGCCGGCGTGACCGACGACGCCGTCCACATCATGTTCCACGCCCACGACGGCTACACCACCAATCTCCCCCTCGCAGACTGCATGCGCGAGGAGGTCCTCTTCACGTGGGCCCTCGACGGCGACCCGCTGCCCGCCGAACACGGCGGCCCCCTTCGGGTCGTCGTCCCCCACAAGTACGCTTATAAGGGCGCCAAATGGGTCTCCGGCGTCGAGTTCCTCACCGAACCCGAACGCGGCTACTGGGAGAAACGAGGGTATTCGAATACCGCGAATCCGTGGGAAGAGGAGCGCTACGCCTGAAACTTTTTGCATGGCGCCCTGCGGGCGCCGGCAAAAACTTTCATGAAAAAGACACGGCGGCCCTCCCTACGGTCGGGCCTTGGTCCCGCGCTCCCTTCGGTCGCGCGGGGAACCGCTTCGAGCGGGTTCTTCGAACCCGCCCTCGCGGATGCTACTTCTGTTGATTTTCAAATCGAGTTACGTTGCCTGGCTTCTGACCAACCGACGCTCCGCTTGCCCCCACGCTTTTCGTCGCGCCGGGTCGATTTCACGTATGACCGATGACGAACCGGACGCCGCTATCGCCGTCGTCGGGTCGTACAACCACGACATGTCGGTGACGGTACCCGACCTTCCGGTTCCGGGCGAGACAGTGATGGGAGAAAAGTTCGAGCAAAACGCCGGTGGGAAGGGCTCGAATCAGGCCATCGCAGCCGCACGAGGTGGCGGCGACGTCTCTTTTATAGGGTCGGTCGGCGACGACCGCTTCGGCGAGGCCGCACGGGAGTTGTGGGCCGAGGAGGACATCGACGCCGCGGGCGTGCTGACCGGCGACGCTCCGACCGGTGCGGCGCTCATCCACGTCGAGGAGAGCGGCGAGAACGCCATCGCCGTCGCACCGGGTTCGAACCACGAACTCAGCGGCGCCTCCGTCCGTGAAAAGCAGGCAGTAATCGAGGACGCGGACGTGCTGGTCACCCAACTCGAAACACCCATCGAGTCCGTGCAAGCCGCCGCCACGGTCGGCGAGGCAGCCGGCACGGAGTTCATCCTCGACCCCGCGCCCGCGCAGGAACTGCCCGACGAACTCGTAGCCGCCGTCGACGTGGCGACGCCGAACGAAAGCGAGGTGCGGGTGCTGGCCGGCCACGACCCGGACGCCGATGTCGAGGAGGCAGAGACCGCCAGAACCGTGCTTGACCGCGGCCCCGAGGCCGTCGTCGTGACACTCGGCGCCGACGGCGCGCTCGTGGTTACCGACGACCAGACGGTCGCAGTCCCGCCCATTGCGGTCGACGTGGTCGATACGACCGGCGCGGGTGATGCCTTCAACGGCGCCTTCGCGGTCGCTCGCGGCGAGGGAGCCGACCTCGTCGCGGCGGCCGAGCGAGGGGTCGCCGCGGGCGCGGCCGCCTGCACCGAACGCGGCGCCGTCCCGTCGCTTCCCTCACGTTCGACTATCGACTCGTATCTCGACGACTGAAAAGGGAGAGGCGCTACTTCAGCAGCGAGATCATCTCACAGGAGATGACCGTCTCGTCGCGCTGGTTTCTGATTTCGACGGCGTTCTTGACGGTGCCGTTGCCGGGGCCGTCGTCCTTCTCGCGGGTCTCGACGACCTCCGTCTCGACGTGGATGGTGTCGCCGATGAGGACCGGCTGTCGGAACCGGAGGTTGTCCATGCCGTAGAAGGCGACGACGGCCTCCCGCTCCTCGGGCGTGCGGTTCTGCCACAGCAGGCCGGTCGCCGCCGAGAGGACGAGCATGCCGTGGGCGATGCGCTCGCCGAACGGCGAGTCGCTCATCCGCTCCTCGTCGGTGTGGAGGTGGTTGAAGTCCCCGGAGACGCCCGCGAAGTTCATCACGTCCGCCTCGGAGATGGTTCGGCCCTGCGTGCGGTCGGTGTCGCCTTCCTCGATTTCGTGGAAGACGCTGGGTTCGTCGGTGTTGGTGTCGGAGTCTGTATCGCTCATTGGTCTCTGAACAGTCGGTAGCTGGTGCCGCCGGTCGCGACGACTTTCTCCTCGCCGTCGTGGACCGTCGTGACCTCGCTTTCGGTATAGCCCATCGAACCGCCGGCGCGGATGACTTCGGCCTCGACACGCAGGTCGTTGCGCGCGGGCCGGACGTAGCGGACGTTGAGGTCCGTCGTCGTCAGCATCGCCTCGTCCGGGTCCTCGAAGGTCGACCGGAGCGCGAAGCCGGAGGCGGTATCGATGACCGTCGCGGTGATGCCGCCGTGGACCGTCCCGGAGGCGATGTTGGCGAACTTGTCGTCGAAGGGCAACTCGAAGATCACGTGGCCGGGGTCGACGACCTCGACGTCGAGGTTCAGCCATTCGAACAGGCCGTGCTCGCGGAGCTCCCGGTCCAGCACGTCGTTTCCGCCGTCGGCGGCACCCTCACTCATCGTCGCTCACTCCCCTTCGAAATCGGGGTCGCGGTCCTCCATGAACGCCGAGGCGCCCTCCATCATGTCGTCGGTCGTCAGCAGAAGGCCGAAGGCCTGCGATTCGAGTTCGAGGCCGGCGGCGATATCCTGGTCGCGACCCTTGTTCATCACTTTCTTCGCCTTCCGCAGGGCGATGGGCGCGCCGTTGACGAGGTCGTCGAGGAACTCCTCGACGGTGTCGTCGAACTCCTCGGCGGGGACGGCGCGGTTGATGAGGCCCCAGTCCTCGGCGGTTTCGGCGTCGATGCGCTCGCCGCGGAAGACGAGTTCCTTTGCGCGGGCCTCGCTCAGCATCCGAATCGCGCGCTGGGTGCCGCCGCCGCCCGGCAGCAGGCCGAGGTTGATTTCGGGGAAGCCGAACGACGAATCCTCGGTGGCGATACGGAGGTCGCAGGCCAGCGCGAGTTCGTGGCCGCCGCCGAGACAGAAGCCGTCGATTTTGGCCAGCGTCGGCCGCGGGAAGTCGTTGACCGTCTGGAAGACGGGCGTGACCTCGACCTCGTGGGGGTCGATACCGGAGAATCCGGTGATGTCGGCGCCAGCGGAGAAGGCGCGGTCGCCCGCGCCCTCGAAGGTGACCGCCCGGACCTCGTCGAGGTCGGCGTTCTCGAGGACGTGGACGATTTCGTCCATCATGTCGTCGTTCAGCGCGTTCATGCGGGCCGGCCGGTCGAGTTCGACCTCCAGCAGGCCGTCGTCGTTCAGGTCGACGTTGATGGTCGTGTAGTCCCGTTCGCTGTCCTCGCCGTACTCGTAGAAGCCGGCGCCGGCATCCTCGCCGGTGTTGCCCTCCGCGACGAGTTCTTCGAGGTAGTCGGCGGGTTCGTAGCGGTCGGCGCCCGTCTCCTCGTAGAGGGTTTCGAGTTTGTCGAGTACCTCGTCGAGACCGATCTTGTCCGCGCGGCGGCAGGGGCCTTCGGGGAAGCCGGCGCCGAGGCGGAGACCCGTGTCGATGGCGTCGGGCGTCGCGACGTCGTTGCCGATGAGTTTCGCGGCCTCGTTGATGATGCGGGCCTCGATGCGGAGCCAATCGAAGTCCTCGGAGACGTCGTCGGGACCGTAGTCGGCGCCGTCGCCGTCCTCGTAGTCGTAGTAGCCCTTGCCGGTCTTCTGGCCGAGTTCCTCGGCTTCGACCTTCTCCTCGACGATGGGCGGGACGGGCTGGCCGGCCTCCTTGCGGACGTGGTAGCCGATGTCGATACCGGTCAGGTCGCCGAGTTCGAACGGCCCCATCGGGTAACCGCGCTCGTGGACCATCGTGGCGTCGGCCTCCCGGATTTCGGCCTCGCCGTTGCTGACCATCCAGCCGGCTTCGTCGCCGAACGGTCCCAGCACGCTGTTGACGACGAACCCGCGAACGTCCTTCCGGACGTAGATGGGCGTCTTGTCGATGGACTCGACGAACTCGTAGGTCGTCTCGGCCGTCTCGTCGGAGGTCTCCTGGCCGTAGATGACCTCGACGAGGTCCATCTTCACCGGCGGGTTGAAGAAGTGCATCCCGACGACCTGTTCGGGTCGGTCGGTCGCTTCCGCGATCTCCGTGATGGGTAGCGAGGAGGTGTTAGAGGCGAGAATGGCCTCGTCGTGGGTGAATTCGTCGAGGTCCGAGAAGATGTCGTGTTTGATGTCCATCTCCTCGGGGGCGGCCTCGATGACGAGGTCGGCCTCGGCGACGGCGGCTTCGAGGTCCGTCGTCGTGTCGATGCGGTCGAGCACGTCGGCGGGGGCCTCGTCGATGCGGCCCTTCTCGGCGAGTTTCTCGACGGACCACTCGATGTCCTCGTAGCCGTCCTCGACGAACTCGTCTTTGATGTCGCGCATCGTAACCGAATAGCCCGCGAGCGCGACGACTTCCGTAATACCGTGTCCCATGTTCCCCGCGCCGAGTACAGCGACGCGGTCGATGGCATCAAGCGTCATACGACTGCTTCTGTCGGCGGCATCCCCTTAAGGATACCCCATGCTATTATCTTTGTTAGATATCCGGACGATAGTTACAATAGTTGTAAACTGAACACTCCCGAAACGTATCCATCGTGGTTCCGAAATCAGGCGTTTTCCGGTTCGGAAGATATTTTTTCACCGACGGAAAAGAATCCCCCATGAGCGCGGAGACGGAGGACAGGATATTGGAAGTCCTCGAAGACGATGCGCAGGCATCCTACGCCGAGATCGCCAAGCGCGCCGACGTATCGAAACCGACCGTCCGGAAATACATCGAGAAACTCGAATCGGAGGGCGTCATCGTCGGCTACTCGGCCGACATCGACCCGAAGAAACTCACGGGCAAATCCATCGCCCTCGTCGGCATCGACGTAGCCAGCGAACGCTACGTCGAGGCCACGAAGGAACTGAAGGACCTCGATGCCGTCGAGTCGCTGTACTCCTCCAGCGGCGACCACATGCTGATGGCCGAGGTCCGAGCGCCCGACGGCGACGCCGTCGGTGACGTCATCGCCGAGCAGATCCTCGAAATCGAGGGCGTCGAGGCCGCCCACCCCTCCTTCCTGCAGGAACGACTCAAATAACGCCGTCCGTCCGTCTCCGCCCCGCCGTTTTCCGTATCCGGGTTCCGACGCCCGTGGTGTTTTGCCCGTCGCCGCCCAACGTCGAGTATGGCCACCTACCAGCGCGAGACGTGGGTCGACGCCCCGCTCGAAGCGGTCTGGGAGTTCCACTCCACCATCGAGGGACTGGAGAAGCTCACCCCCGAGTACATGCACCTCGACGTCCGCGGCGTCGTCGGCCCGGACGGCCAACCCGACCCCGAACTGCTCGAAGCGGGTTCGCGCATCGAGATGTCCATCCGGCCGTTCGACGTCGGCCCGCGACAGGAGTGGACCTCCATCATCACCGAGCGCGCGGAGTGGGAGGGCGCCGCCATGTTCCACGACGTGATGGAAGAGGGGCCCTTCCCGACGTGGGAACACACCCATCGCTTCTTCGCCGACGAGGGGGGCACGGTCGTCTCGGACCGCGTCGAATACGAACTGCCGGGCGGCCCGCTCGGACGGGCCGTCTCGCCGCTGGGGTGGGTCGGCTTCGAACCCATGTTCCGCGGGCGACACCGGCAGACGAAGCGACTGCTGGAGTAATCGGAGACGCCGCCACGAAGCGGCACTCGCGGGGGAGAAACTGCGCTTCGGAGGTCGTTCAGCTGCGAGCACTCGACGGCGCGTCGCCGCCTCGCTGCTCGATTGCCCGCCAGGCGTCGTCCGCCTCGAGTTCCCGGGTGGCCGTCCGGACTTCCGAGCGAATCGCACCGTAGAACCGCTCGCGGCCGACCGGCGTTCGAAGGCGGATAACGGCGGTCTCGGTCGTGACCGCGAACGCCGCCAGCGCCCAGCCGCCGTCTCGCTTTTCCCACCGTCCAATGACCGTCGCCGCGTCGTCCCCGACGGTACGAGAGCCCAGCGCCCAGCTCATGCGGGTCAGATGGGACAGCTCGAAGGGAACGACGTCCGGCAGCTCGGCGACGGCGGGACCGGCCGCCCCGTTCGGACTGTCATGAACTGCCATATCACGAGAGGTGAACTCACCCGGCAAAAACCCATCTATTTCCACGAGAGGAGTTGCCAATCGTCTTACAGGCTCAGCACGGCCCACATCAGGACGGCGGCGAGAATCGGAATCGTGAGGTTGTCGTCGATGACGTGGCCCCGGATGCGCGGTTTGACGCCGTCGGCGACCATCGCGCCGCCGGCGCCTGCCGCGGCCGCAAGCGGCGGGACGAACGGGTACGCGAGGGCGAAACTCACGAGGAACATCCCGACCAGCACGCGCGGACGGGCGACGGTTCGGAGTTCGCCACTGGAGAGCAGACCGCCGACGGGGTCGGCGAGCATCAGCATGAACAAGGCAGGAACCGCGATTTGCGGCCGAAAGGCCAACACGACAACGGTACTGCTGAGGACGTAGAGGGCGTACCCGGCGACCGAGTCCTGTTCGTACTCGCGGGTGAGTTGCTCGTAGATGGCGTGTTCGAGGCCGCCGTAGAGGCGGGCGGCTTCGAGGAGGGCCGTCACGACGAGGCCGACGACCGCGAGGGCCTGCACGACTCGCCACGTGACGAGTCCGACCTCGTAGTGGGCGTCCAGCAGATACGCGCCCGGGACGATGGCCCCGGAGGCGTGGACGGCCCGACGACGAATCTCGAAGGACATATCCGACCCGTTGGGATGCGGGGACTTATACGGACTGTTGTCGTCTTTTACCGCTCATCGCCAGTACGGGTCGGCGAGGACCGGTACATCGTTACAACGAGCGCATCAGATTCGGTCGATTGAGTTCGGGGCGGGAGGCGGGGGGTGTCCAGCCAACAGTATATTGGTCGTGGCACCTAACCGTGGAGGCGATGGGCCAGACCGACGGGGAGCTCGACCTCGGGAGCGACGCCGCGTGGGTCGCGGCCGCTCTCGTGTTGGTGGCGAGCCTCAGCGGCGCGGTCGTCCTCGCCGAGTGGCCCTTCTGGGGCGTCCAACCCGAACAGCCGGAGGACCCCGACCTGATTACGGTCGGTGACGCGGAGGCGGAGCTGTGGCCCTACACCGCCCGCGTACAGCGGTTCGAGGCGCGCACGCTGGGCATCAACGTCGTCTTCGACGAGGATTCGGCGGACGTCGAAACCGCGCTCCGCGAGCGGTCGGCCCTGCAGTGGGAGGAAGAAGAATCCATCGAGCCCGTCGCCAACGGGACTAACACCAGCGAGCGCGTCAGAATTGACCCCGAGGCCGAGCGCATCGAGGACGCCATCACGTTCCAGGACGCCGAGGGTGCGAAGCGGTACACCTACGTCGAAACCGATGGCGGGGGTGTGTGGCTCGACGAATCCTACCAGTTGCACTCGGGGACGTACCTCGGTGCGAGGCTGCACATCCGCGCCTACGACGACCCCAACGGCAAGTGGACGGCCGTACAGGTCCACGAGGAACACTGGGACTGGTTCCGACTCCGACACACCGTCACCGGCATCGACGACGCCCAGCGACGACTGGAGGCGGACTTCATGGGCGAACCCTACGTCGAGGAGGTAGTCCGACTGCCGTTCGGCAACCGAACCGCCGACGGCGACGGCTGGGCGACGGTCATCCGTCTCGCCGCCCTCTCGGCGCTCCTGTTCGGCTTTGCGGGGAACGCCGGCCGCATCGAGCGGGCGACGCGCCGGTTCGTCCGGCGACAGCGTCGGGAACTGGCACTCGGCGCCGTCGTCTTCGGGCTGTATCTGGCGGTCCGGTTCCTCGGCATCGCCGGTGAGGCGGTCGCCACCGACCTCTCGCCGAAGCTCGTCGCTGCGCCGCTGTATCTCTGCTTGGCGCTCGGGACGCCGACCGCGGCGTATCTGCTCGGTCGGGGGTCGAACCGGACGTGGGCGTTCGTCTTCGCCGCGGCCGGCCTCGGCACGGCGTTCGTCGTCGATTTCGCCGCGATGGGGGTTTCGCTCGTTCCCCTTCGGGTCGTCCTTCACCGGGCGGCGGTCCTCACCGCGCTCGGCCTCATCGCGCTCGGCGGGGCGTTGGCGGCCGACCGGGACGAATATCCCCCGGCGCTTCTCGTCGGCCTCGCCGGGTGGCTGCTAGCGCTTCTCGCCCCGCTTTTCGGCTATCTCTGAGATAGCGGGCCGTTCAGTCGCGATACGCCGGACGAGGAAGTTTATAAGCGTCCGTACGCGAGGTAATGGCCAGTGCCATCCGATCCCTCCATCCAGCGAAGGGCCTTCCTCGCCGGGTCGGCCGGAACGGTCGCGGCGACGAGCGGCTGCATCGGCAACCTTCGGAACCTCGTCGGGCGCGAACGCGCCCAGCAGCTCTCGCTGGATATCGCGACGCTTCCGGCCTCGTCGGACCCCTACGCCGTCCGCATCGCAAACCACCTCACCGACAACCTCGAGTTGGCCGGCATCGACGCCGGGCCGCCCGAACCGATGGAACCGGACGTCCTGCTCCGGGATATCCTCATCAATCAGGATTTCGACCTCTACGTCCTCCAGTATCCGAGCGAGGGCCACCCCGGCGAACTCCGCTCGATGCTGTACTCGACGTACGGCGAGGAGGCCGGCTGGCAGAACCCCTTCGGGTTCAGCAACCTCGAGATGGACGACCGCCTCGACGCCCAGCGGGCCGCCGACGCCGAGAGCCGAATCGAGGCCGTCCGCGAGACACAGCGACAGGTCGTCCGCGAACAGCCATTCACCGTCGTCGCCTTTCCTGACCACATCGCCGGTATCAGAACCGACCGGTTCACCGGCTGGAGCGCCGGCGGCCTCCCCGATACCGCGTCCTACTTCCGGCTGGAATCGACCGGCGAGACGGACACGCTGCGGCTGCTGTTGCAGGACCCCCGCGCGACGATGAACCGCAACCCCATCGCCGTCGAACACCGGAACCGCGGCGTCGTCACCGGGCTGTTCTACGACCCGCTGGTCAGACGGCTCGACGGGACGCGGACGCCGTGGCTCGCCAGCAGCGTCGACTGGGACGACGACGGCGCCGGACTCGCGGCGACCGTCGAACTGCGCGAGGCGTCGTGGCACGACGGCGAACCGCTCACCGCCGACGACGTGGCCTTCACCTACGAGTTCCTGAACGACACCTCGCTCGGGTCCTTCGAGACGCCCGTCCCGACGCCGTGGCGCCGGGGGCGGGTCGACCTCGTCGATTCCGTCGAGGCTCGTGACGACCGGACCCTCCGGATGACGTTCACGACGGAAAACACCGAGACCGCGAGCAGCGCGCTGGGCGTGTTGATACTGCCGAAACACGTCTGGTCGGAGCGGACCGACTCCGCCGACGTGGCGGGCGTCGAAGTCGCCGGGCAGACGACCGAAGCCCTCGTGTGGGCCAACGAGAACCCGGTCGGCAGCGGGCCGTTCCGGTTCGAATCCGCCGAGCCCGACGAGAATCTCAGGCTCGTGCGGTTCGACGACCACTTCCTGCATCGGGGCGACGACGGTGGGGTTCCGGAGCCATACGCGTCCGGCGTCGATTTCCAGCGAATCGACTTCGAGGTGACTCCGTCGAACGACGCCGCCGTCGAGATGCTCGAAAACGACGACGCCGACGCCTCCGCCGACGGCTTGCAGGCCTCCGTCATCCCGCGTATCGGCCGGAGCGACGATATCTCGCTCACCATCACCAGGCGACAGTCCTTTTATCATATCGGGTATAATTGCAGACAGGCACCGATGTCCGACCCCCGCTTTCGCCGCACCGTCGCTCGCCTCATCGACCGCGAGTATCTGATCTCGTCGGTCTTCAACAGCTACGCCGAGGCGACCGAAGTGCCCTTCACCGGCCGGTGGACGCCCGAGGGCCTCGAGTGGGACGGCACCGCGGAGTTGTCGTTCCTCGGAACGGACGGCGAACTCGACGTCAGCGCCGCCAAAAGCGCGTTCATGGACGCCGGCTACCAGTACGAGGACGACCAACTCGTCAGCCGAGGTGATAACTGATGTTGCTGTTGGTACTGTCGCAGTTGCTCGGCATCATCCTGTTCATGCTGGCAGCGTCGGCGCTGTTCTTCATCGGTCGTGACCGCCTCGTCCGGACCCGCTACGAGTACCGCGAGCGGTTCTCCGATGTCGCACCCTACATCGGCCTGTTGGGCATCGTACTGGTCGCCAACAAGGTCGCCCGCGACGTGGGCCCCGACCTGTCGTGGCTGGTCGGGGTCGGTATCACGCCGACCCTCCAGACCGTCGACGGACGAATCCTGTGGCCGCTCTTCGGTGAGGGCACTCCGCAGTTCGTGACGTGGCTTCAGGCGCAGGCGACCCCGGAGTTGACCGCGTATTTCTCCTTCATCTACATCTACGGCTACGTCTTCCTTTTGATATTCCCGCTGGTGGCGTATTTCGCGCTGCCGAAGCCCGAACCGCTTCGGCGGGCCATCGTCGCCTACGGCGCCAACTACATCATCGGCGTGGTCTGTTATATCGCCTTAATCGCCTACGGCCCTAGGCTCATGATTCCCGAGCAGGTCGAAGGCCTGCTGTTTACCCACTACTCACAGTACCAGTTCCTCACCGCCGAGGTCAACGACCGGACGAACGTCTTCCCGTCGCTGCATACCTCGATGGCCGTCACGGCGGCCCACCTCGCGTGGCTGAGTCGCGATGAATACCCCATGTGGGTGCCCGTCTCCGCCGTGCTGGCGGTCAGCGTCCTCATCGCGACGATGTATCTCGGCATCCACTGGGCGACCGACGTGATATTCGGCATCATGCTCGGCTACCTCAGCGTCCGTATCGGTGCCCGATTCGAGGATACCCCGCCGAACATAGAGAACATCCGCGACCGTGCGAACGGTCTCTGGCGCGTTATTCCAAGCCGCTCTCGATGACGTCTCGCAGTTCTGCGATGTCAGCGGCGGCGTAATCCAGTGTCTTCCCACCGACGGTCAGTTCGAGACGTCCGGAATCGGTCGCCTGCCCCACCTTCTCGACCGGCGCGACGCCGTCGAAGCGTTCGCGGACGGCCTCGGGGTCGGTCGTCTCGACGACCACCCGACCGACGCCCTCCGAGAAGAGCAGTTCCGCGGGCGAAGCGTCGCCGTCGAGTTCGACCGTTGCGCCGGCCTCGCCGACCATCTCAGCGAGAGCGACCGCGAGGCCGCCGTGACTCACGTCGTGGGTCGACAGCGTCGATTCGGCGTTCGCCACGTCGGCGATGGCCGCGACCAGTTCCTTCGCGTTTGCCGGCGGTTCGGGGAATGCGTCCGTTCCGTCGAACTGCGTGAGGAGTTCGGAGCCGCCGAGTTCGTGACGTTCGGGGCCGACGACGAGGAGTTCGCCGTCGCCATCGAGTTCCGCGGTTGGGGCCTCGTAGCCCGGCTTCGTCCCGGCCATCGCCAGCGTCGGCGTCGGCGGGATGGGCCCGGACGGCGAGTCGTTGTACAGCGAGACGTTGCCGCCGACGACGGGCACGTCGAGTTCGCTGCACATGTCAGCGAGGCCATCGACGATGCCGCGGAAGCCGCCGTAGACGTCGTCCTTCTCGGGGTTGCCCCCGTTGAGGCAGTCGACGGCCGCCAGCGGCGTCGTTCCCTTCGCGGCGAGGTTCGTGGCGTTTTCCAGCGCGATAGCGCGGGCGCCGTCGTAGGGCGCAGCGTCGGTCCAGTTCGGGTCCGCACCCGACGAGAAGCCGAGGCCAACACCCTTGGAGTCGTCCGCACCGACTTCACGGATCGCCATCAGCGCCGCGTCGTCGCCGGGTTTCATCGCCGTCCGCGTTCCGACCTCGTGGTCGTACTGCCGATAGACCCACGACTTCGAGGCGGTATTGGGCGAGGCGACCACGGCCTCGAAGGCCTCGGCGAGGTCGACCTCGGGCAGGTCGCGTTCGGGTTGTTCGGGTTCCTCGTGGCCGAGGTCGTTCATCGGCGCGCCCTCTGCGAGGTAGTAGGCGTCGACGTCGACGACCGTCTCGCCCTCGAAGGTACAGACGTAGTTGCCATCGGTCACCTCGCCGATGACCGAACAGCCGAGGTCGTACTTCTCGGCGATGTCCTCGACGGCCTCGACGTCCTCGGGGCGGACCTCGTAGCACATCCGCTCCTGGGATTCGGCGAGCAGGATCTCCAGCGCGTTCATGTTCGGTTCGCGCTGGTGGACGCGGTCGAGTTCGATGTGGGCGCCGAGTCCGCCCTTGGCGACGAGTTCGGAGGAGGCGCCGCCGAGACCGGCCGCGCCGAGGTCGCGGGCGGCGCGAATCAGGTCTCCGTCGACCAGTTCCTCGTTGGCCTCGATGAGTCGCTTCTCGGCGTAGGGGTCGCCGACCTGCACGGCCGGTCGGTCCTCGGTTTCGGCGTCCTCGCCGAGGTCCTCGCTGGCGAAGGAGGCGCCACCGAGCCCGTCGCGGCCGGTGCCGTTGCCGACCAGCACGAGTTTGTTGCCCGGCGTCTTGGCTTCGGCAGTCACGAGGCGCTCGTCGTTGGTCAGGCCGATACAGGCGACGTTGACCAGCGGGTTGCCCTCGTAGTCGTCGTGGAAGGCGACGCTGCCGGTGACGGTGGGCACGCCGATGCAGTTGCCGTAGTGGGAGATACCCTCGACGACGCCTTCGAAGAGGTATTTGGAGTGTTCGGCTTCGAAGTCGCCGAAATAGAGGCTGTCCGCGAGCGCGATGGGGTAAGCGCCCATCGACATCGTGTCGCGGACGATGCCGCCGACGCCCGTCGCGGCGCCGTCGAAGGGGTCGACATAGGAGGGGTGGTTGTGGCTCTCGATACCCATCGTGATGTACGTCTCGCTGTTGTCGCCGGTCTCGGGGTCCGGAAGGGCGACGACGGCGGCGTCGTCACCGGGGCCGACGACGACCTGCGAACCCTCGCTGTCGAAGGCCGACAGCAGGGGCCGCGAGGAGCGATACGCACAATGCTCGCTCCAGAGGTTCTCGAACAGCGTTTCTTCGGCTGGAGTCGGGTCCCGATCCAACTCCTCGACGACGAGGTCGCGGTCCGACGGCGAAAGAGGCATTCACCTGTATGCTACCTTTGCCGGGATAAATCGCTTTTCATGTGCACGTTTATGGCCATATGTCGGATGCTCGCGCCCAACCGGGGCGCTTTTCTCGGGGGGTAACATATCCTCGCCCGTGCTGTCGGTCGAGCTCCACACGCATTCGGCACTGTCCTACGACGGGCGCGACCCCGTCGAGTTACTCCTCGAACAGGCGGAAGCCGTGGGACTCGATGCGCTCGCCGTGACGGACCACGACGAAATCGACGCCTCACTGGAGGCCGCCGCGAAGGCCCAGGAGTACGACCTCGTCGGCATTCCCGGGATGGAGGTCTCCAGTTCGGCCGGCCACGTGCTGGCGCTGGGCGTCGAGGAGTTGATTCCCGCCGGCCTCTCGTTCGTGGAGACGCTCGACCGCATTCACGAGTTGGGTGGCATCGCCGTCGTTCCCCACCCCTTCCAGAAGTCCCGCCACGGCGTCGCCCCGCACGTCTCCGAAGAGACGCTGGCGAGCGCCGACGCCATCGAGGTGTACAACTCACGGCTCTTTACCGGCCGCTCGAACCGGCAGGCCGAGCGGTTCGCCGCGGACCACGGCCTGCCGATGACCGCCGGCAGCGACGCCCACATCGCCGAGATGGTGGGCCAAGCCGTCACCGAGGTCGACGCCTACCACCGGAGCGCCGAGGGCATCCTCGACGCGATTCAGGAGGGCCGCACCAGCGTCGTCGGCAAGCGCACCCCGTGGTTCATCAGCATCGAGCAGTTCGGCGGCGGGGTGAAACGTCGCGTCGCCTCCATGCTCCCGTGGTGATGGCGGGCGAGGACTCGGCGCCGAGCGACGACGCGATGCAAGGCGCCGACTGCGCTACCGTTAGACATGCCCTTGATACCCGAAATCCGCTCGTCGGCACCCGCGGGTTCGCCGGCGAACTCGACGGCGCCCTCGTCCGGGACGTGCTCGGTCGCTATCCCCTCTTTTCGGAAGCGGACGCGCCGGCCGTCTCCAGCCCCGACCCGACCGACCTCCGCGACCCGAACCCCGTCCCCGCGGGCCACCGCCGCGACGAGAACGGCGATACCCGCGTCTGGACGCTGCCGAATCCCGACCCTTACGCCGACCGCGAGCGGGCGGTTCGGGAGGTCCGGGCGGCCGTCACGGAGTCGGTCGACGACGCGGGCGACGAGGTCGACAGCGAGGTCCCGGTCGCCTTTTCGGGCGGCATCGACTCCGCGATTCTCGCCGCGCGACTCGACGGCCCGCTCTACGTCGGCGGCTTCGAGGACAGCCACGACGTCGAAGCCGCCCGGTCGGCCGCCGAGGCGCTGGACCGGGAGGTACACGTCGTCGAGTTTGCCCACGACGACCTCGTGCGCGCGGTGCCGGAACTGGTTCGCGCGACGGGACGGACCAACGCGATGGACATCAACATCGCGCTCCCGCTGTATCTGGTCGCCGAGCGGGTCGCGGCGGACGGCTACGACCGGCTCGCGGTCGGACAGGGCGCCGACGAACTGTTCGGCGGCTACGCCAAGGTGGCCAAGGCGCCGGATGACCCGCGGGTCGACGCCGAGACGGTCCGCGGGGCGACCCGCGAGGTAATCGCCTCGCTGCCCGACCAACTGGAACGGGACGTGCTGGCCCTCCGGGCGGCGGGCGTCGAACCCGTCGCGCCGCTACTGGACGACCGGGTTGTCGAGACGGCGCTGCGGCTTCCCGGCGGCCTGCTCGTTTCGGGCGAGACCCGGAAGGTCGCCCTCCGGGAGGCCGCCGACTTTCTGCCCGACGAGGTCCGCGAGCGCGACAAGAAGGCCGTCCAGTACGGCACCCTCGTCTCGCGGGAACTCGACCGACTGGCCCGACAGGCCGGCTTCAAACGCCGGATGGACGACCACGTCGGGCAGTACATCGACTCGCTGTGCGAGTGAGGTTTTAATAGGTCGGTCGTACAGCGGCCGACATGGCTCGCCTCACGTTGAAAGGGCGACTCGTCGTCGCCGGCATCGGCCTGCTTTTCGTCGTCGTGTTCGGCCTGCTGATGCCGTGGTGGCTCTTCGTCCTCTTCCTCGTCGTGTCGGTGCCGCTGTTCTACAAACTGCTGATCTGAGGGTGGGTTATTCTTCGGAGGGACAGAACAGGACCGGCACCTCGCTGTCCAGCATCACCGACTGGGAGACGCTTCCGAAGACCGCTTTGCCGGCCGGCGAGCGCTTGCGGCCGGCCACGCAGATGACGTCGGCACCCTCCTCTCGGGCGTAGGCGACGACGCGTTCGGCCGGGTCGCCGCTGGATTCGTCGGCCGATACCTCGATACCGGCGTCTTCGAGGATGTCGACGGCCTTCCGGGCCGGTCGGAACTGCGTGATGCCCGCACCCTCGATGTTGTCGGTGAAGACGTGCAGGATGGTCGCGGAGACCTCCTCCTCGTCCCAGTCGATCTCTGCGACGCGCTCGGCCTGCAGTTTCGCTCGCTCCTCGTCGTCGTCGATCGCGATGACGATGTGTGTCATACTCGTACTCGTCTACGCAGGTCCCCCATATATAAGACGGGCCCGAATCCCACTCACGAAAGCGACTCGATGGCCCGCATGCCGAGGTCGCGAACGTCGGTCGCCAGTTCGTCGTGGGCGTCCAGTTCCTCGGCGGTAAACCACTCCCACGCGTCGGCCCCAGTCTCGTCGTGGCCGGCCGGCTCGACCGCACGGCTCTCGACGCGGCCGAAGTAGACGAAATCCATGTGCTGGTGGGCCACTCGCCCGCCCTCGTGGACGTCGATGTCTTCCAGCAGGAAGGCGGCGGGCCGCGGCATCGATTCGGCCTGCCCGGTGTCGTAGGGGCCGCGTTCGGCGACGAGTTCCGGGTCGAGGCCCGTCTCTTCGTAGGTTTCCCGGAGGGCAGCCTCGTGGGGCTGTTCGTCGCGGTCGATGTGGCCGCCGGGCGGCAGCCACATGCCCAACTTCTCGTGTTCGTGCAGCAGCGTCGCGCCGTCGTTGACGACGTACATGGTCGCCACGAAATGCCGTGTCGTCTCCATACAGGCACCGCACAGCGAGGCGGTTTCGACGTTTCGTTATCGAAAAAGCGTCGTCAGACGTCGAGGCCTTCCTCGGCTTCCAGCAGTTCGTGATAGCGGTTCCGGATGGTGACCTCGGAGATGTCCGCGACCTCACTGACCTCGCTTTGGGTCACCTTCTCGTTGACCAGGAGGGAGGCCGCATAGACCGCAGCGGCGGCGAGACCGACGGGCGATTTGCCGGAGGTGATACCGGCCTCGGCGGCGCTGTCGAGCAACTGCCGGGCGCGGCGTTCGGCCTCGTCGGAGAGGTCGAGGTCGCTTGCGAACCGCGGGACGTAGCTCTTGGGGTCGGCGGGCTGGATTTCGAGGCCGAGTTCGCGGACCACGTAGCGGTAGGTACGGGCGATTTCGCTCTTGTCGACGCGGGAGACGTTGGTGACCTCGTCGAGGCTGCGCGGGGTCTTGGCCTGCCGGGCGGCGGCGTACAGCGACGCGGTGGCGACGCCCTCGATGGACCGGCCGGGAAGCAGGTTCTCGTCGAGCGCGCGCCGGTAGATGACGGAGGCAGTCTCTCGGACGTTGTCGGGGAGGCCGAGTGCGCTGGCCATCCGGTCGATTTCGCCCAGCGCTTGCTTGAGGTTGCGCTCCTTGGAGTCGCGGGTGCGGAACCGCTCGTTCCACGTGCGGAGCCGCTGCATCTTCTGGCGTTGCTTGCTCGACAGGGAGTTGCCGTAGGCGTCCTTGTCCTGCCAGCCGATGTTGGTCGACAGCCCCTTGTCGTGCATCATGTTCGAGGTCGGGGCTCCGACGCGGGACTTCTCGTCCTTCTCGGCGCTGTCGAAGGCGCGCCACTCGGGCCCGCGGTCGATCTCGTCCTCGTCGACGACGAGGCCGCACTCGCTGCAGACGGTCTCGCCGTGTTCGGTGTCCGCCCGGAGCGACCCGCCACACTCCGGACAGACCAGTTCGGACTCGTCGCTCTCCTCGGTTGTTTCCTCCTCTTCCTCGCGCTGGGAACGTCTGACGGTGCTGTCAGTCATTTTGAACAAACGGCAGTCAATGGAGGAACTGCGCTACTAATCTGTTGTCGCGTCACCGACTTAAATATTGGGGCCGAGGAATATTCCGAAACGGAAATTTCCAGCACTCTATCGCCCGTTCGAACCGTTTGGTGCTGGTATCCGGAAGTGACGTCGGGTGAGGGCGTCTGCTTAAATAAGTCACGACGAACAACTGTCGTGCGGCGGCGGGCGACACGAGAGGGGGTATTCGAAACCCTTAGTGACACCCCACGCCCACAGTCGACCATGACCGTCGACGAGGAGGAAGTCCGCCATATCGCCTCGCTGGCCCGCGTCGACCTCGACGAGGAGGAGGTCGACCGGTTCACCGAGCAGTTCGCCGACATCCTCGAGTACTTCGAGGCGCTCGACGAGGTGCCCGAAACCGAGGGCGAACCCGAACTGGCCAACGTGATGCGACCCGACGAGGTCCGCGACGGCCTCTCCCAAGAGGAGGCCCTCCAGAACGCACCGGAGACCGAGGACGGCTACTTCAAGGGGCCGAAGGTATCGTAATGAGCCACAACGCCTTCATCACCGAGAAGACCGTCGAGGGCGCCGACGACGGCCCCCTCTCGGGCGTCACCGTCGCCGTCAAGGACAACATCTCGACCGAGGGCGTCCGCACCACCTGCGGGTCGAACATGCTCGACGACTACGTCCCGCCCTACGACGCTACCGTCGTCCAGCGCCTCAAGGACGCGGGCGCGACTATCGTCGGCAAGGCCAACATGGACGAGTTCGGCATGGGGACGACCACCGAAACCTCCGCCTTCGGCCCGACGGAGAACCCCGCCGCCGAGGGCCGGGTGCCCGGTGGCTCCTCCGGAGGTTCGGCCGCGGCCGTCGCCGCCGGCGAGGCCGACGTGGCTCTGGGCTCCGACACCGGCGGTTCGGTCCGCTGTCCCGCCGCCTTCTGCGGCGTCGTCGGTATCAAGCCCACTTACGGCCTCGTCTCCCGCTACGGGCTGGTCGCCTACGCCAACTCCTTAGAGCAAATCGGCCCGCTGGCGCCGACCGTGGAGGAAGCCGCCGAGGTCCTCGACGCCATCGCCGGCCCAGACGAGAACGACGCGACGACGCGCGAGGAGGGTGCCGACTCGAACTACGCCGCCGCCGCGGACGGCGACGTCGACGGCCTCACGGTCGGCGTGCCGACCGAACTGGTAGAGGGCGCCGACGAGGGCGTCCGCGAGACCTTCGAGGCCGCACTCGAGGACCTCCGGTCGCAGGGTGCGACCACCGAAGAGGTGTCGCTTCCCTCCGTCGAGACGGCCGTGCAGGCCTACTACGTCATCGCGATGTCCGAAGCCTCCTCGAACCTCGCGCGCTTCGACGGCGTCCGCTACGGCAAGTCGGGCGGCCACGAGGGCAACTGGAACGACTCGTTCGCCGCGGCCCGCGAGGAGGGCTTCGGTGAGGAGGTCAAACGCCGGGTCCTGCTGGGCACATACGCCCTCTCGGCCGGCTACCACGACAAGTACTACAAGCAGGCTCAGGACGCCCGCGCGTGGGTCAAACAGGACTTCGACGCGGCCTTCGAGGACGTCGACGTGCTCGCCTCGCCGACGATGCCCGTTCCGCCGTTCGAGATGGGCGAGAGCCTCGATGATCCCCTCCAGATGTACCTCGCCGACGCCAACACGGTGCCGGTCAACCTCGCGAACCTGCCCGCGATTTCGGTCCCCGCAGGCGAGACCGACGAGGGGCCGGTCGGCCTCCAGTTGGTCGGGCCCGCCTTCGGCGAGGAGATCATCATCCGCGCCGGCTCCGCGCTGGCCTGATACGGGTTGTTGTAACGATTTACCGATCATCGCCAATGTGCACCGGTGATGACCGATAAATGACTACAAGAAACCGTATGACACGGACAGTTCCTTTTATACCCCGACGAGTGCCGCGATGCCGCGAACGGCGACGGCGGCCGTTTCCGCGTCGCCGAAGCGGACGCCGATGTAGCCGAAGGCCGCCTGCGTCATGTTGAACAGGCCGTGGATGACCGCGACGACGACGAGGTTCTCCGTGAACTCGTAGACGACGCCCAGGACGAGGCCGACCAGAAACAGGACCACGACGCCGAGCAGCGCGCCCTCGATGTTGCCCGGTAGGAAACCGGTGATGTGGGCGAAGGCGAAAAACAGCGTCGCGGTACCGACGCCCACGACGGGGCCGAACGTCTCCCGCAGGCGTGACTGGACGATGCCGCGGAACAGCAACTCCTCGGCCGGCCCGACGATGAGCATCGACAACACGCCGATGAGGACGAAGATGAGCGGGTCCTGCTGTGCCACCTCGATGATGCCCTGCTGTTGGCGCTCGATGCCGAGTCGGGAGGCGATGACGAAGGTCGCGATGGCGCCCGAAAGCCACAGGACGACCATGCCGACGTAGCCGGCCCCGAGCGCGATCCAGCCTTCCAGCGAGGGGACTCGAACGCCGATATCGGCCAGCGTCTGGCCTCGATAGCGGAGGTAGCCGACCGAGACGGCGGTGAAGGCGACCAGTTGCAGCGTCAGCACCGAGAGGACGACCGCCCGTCGCGGCGTGAGTTCGACGCCCGCCACGGAGAGCGCGAGGCCGAGGAGGGCCGCCAGCGCGTTGCCGCCGACGAAGGCCAGTGCCACGAGCCCGACGACGACGGCCACCGCGACCACGGGGGCGGGAAGCCGGTCGCCGAGCGAGGAGTCTGCATCCGACATGGCCGCCCCTACGGCGGGTCGACTCAAAAGGCCACCCCTACCCGTAGCGAAGATACCAGTACAGCACCGCGAGGGCGGCCGGTGCCGCGATGACGAGCGGGAGGGTCAACACGCTCTCCGGGCGGCCGGCGAACTGGACCGCGACCAGTACGGCGGCGAAGACGAAGGCGAGCGAGCCGACCACGAGCGCGACCACGGAAAGCGGGTCGCCGTCCTCGCCCATCACGTCAGTCGTCGGCGTCGTGGAGGCTCTCGAGGATTTCAGGGTCGGTGCGGAACTTCAGTACGTTCGTCACGACGGAGTTGCGGAGGTTGTGGACGACGTCGCCGTGTTCCTTGTAGAAGTCGTGAATCCACTGGGATTGGGCCTCCCGGGTCGAGAACATCATGACCGACTTCCACTGGTATTCCCCATCCGAGAGGAAGTAAAACAGCGTGTTCGGCGAATCGCGGATGAACTCCATCGCCGGACGCCACTGCTCGTCGAAGTTCTCGGGATTGAACTTGAACTCGAAGAGGGCGAAGTGGAAGTACTCCTCGTTGGGGATGATCGCCTCCCGGAAGACACCCTCCTCGCGCATGCCGCGGATGGATTCGGAGACGGTGACATGAGAGACGTCGATGTCGTATTTCTCGTCCAGAATGCGGGCGAGGTCCCGCGAGGACAGTTGTGGGTCCCGGGAGAGTTCCCGAAGCACCAGCACGTCCCGCTCTTTGAACTCCCAGCTCGGGGCGTCACTCGAAGCCATGCGCGGCTACTCACTCCCCTCCAACGTGTCAGTTTCGGTGAGGAACTCGCGGAGTTCCTCCCGGTAGGTCTCCGAGCGGTCCTCGACGACCCAGTGGTACGCCTCGTCGAGTTCGACGACCTCGCCGCCGAGGTCATCGGCGAGTCGGTGGCCGTACTCGATGGGCTGCATGACGTCGTCGGTAGCCCACAGACACAGCACCTCGGCGTCGATGGCGTCGTAGGGAATCTCGGTCGTGTGGTTGGTGTTCGTGGCGACGGCGGCCCGCGAGATGGCGCGTTTGCCGTTCTCGCGGAGCCACGGCGCCTTCATCCCCTCGACGAACTCGGGGTCGGCCTCGCCGTAGGCGCCCTCGGCGAAGGCGAAATCGAGTTTGGCCTCAAACTCCTCGTCGTCCATCTCGGTGGTCGACGGCAGGCCGAGGTTCGCGACGAACTCGACGGGCCAGGAGTCGTAGCAGACGATGTTCGAGGCGACGAGTCGGTGGACGCGCTCGGGCGAGTGAGCCGCGAGTCGGAGCGCGGCACCGCCGCCGATGTCGTGGGCGACGAGCGTCACCGATTCCTCGCCGAGCGTATCGAGGAGTTCGGACAGCATCGCCTCCTGGGCGCGAATCGAGCGGTCGAAGCCGTCGTGGCTCGCGGAGTTGCCGTAGCCGAGCATGTCGGGGACGACGACCCGGTAGTCGTCGGCGAACGCGGGCGCGACGTCACGCCAGAGGAACGACCACGTCGGGACGCCGTGGACGAAGACGAGCGTGTCCTCGGGCTCGTCGGGGCCGTCCTCATAATAAGCGACCGACAGCTCGTGGCCGTCGACGGTGACGCCCGTCTCCGACTGCGCGTCGGTCCATTCCTCGTGGTTCATAGGAGGCGGTCGGAGATGATGTTCTTCTGAATCTCGCTGGTCCCCTCGTAGATCTTCGTGATGCGGGCGTCACGGTAGATGCGCTCGACGGGATGGTCCGAGACGTAGCCCGCGCCGCCGTGTACCTGAATCGCCTCGTCGGCGATGTCGACGGCGTTCTCGGAGGCGAACAGTTTCGCCATCGAGGCCAGCCTGACGGCGGTGTCGTCCTTGTCGTCGGCGACGTGGCTCGCGGCACGGTAAGTCAGCGAACGGGCGGCTTCGAGGTTAGTCGCCATCTCGGCGACCTTGTGCTCGATGGCCTGGAACTCCTTGATCTTCTGGCCGAACTGCTCGCGGTCGTTGGCGTAGTCGATGGCGGCGTCGAGCGCGCCCTGTGCGGCACCGACCGCCTGTGCGGCGACGCTGGTGCGGCCGGACGCGAAGAAGTCCATGAGCTGGTAGAAGCCCTCGTTCTTCTCGCCGATGATGTTCTCCTCGGGGACGCGCACGTCGTCGATGACGACCTCCGCGAGGTCCGAGGCGCGGATACCGAGCTTGTTGTCGATTTTCGTCGGCTTGAAGCCGTCCTTCTCGGTGGGGACGAGGAACGCGGTGATGCCGCGGTGGGCCGGTTCGGCCTCGGGGTCGGTCTTGGTCATGACAACGGCGACGTCGGCGACGGTGCCGTTGGTAATCCACATCTTGTTGCCGTTGAGGACGTACTCGTCGCCGTCCTGTTCGGCGTGGGTCTCGATGCCGGCGACGTTCGAGCCGTGGGCGGGCTCGGAGATGCAGGAACAGGAGGCCGCTTCGCCGTTGGCGATTTTCGGCAGCCACTCCTCCTTCATCCACTCGTCGCCGTACTCCAGAATCATCGAGGAGCCGAAGCCGGCCGAGCCGATGGCCGAGCCGATGCCGGGGTCCGCACGCCACAGTTCCTCGGTGACGATGGTGCGGCCGATGGCGCCCATGCCCGCGCCGTCGTACTCGACGGGGATGTGCGGGGAGACGAAATCCAGTTCGGCGGCCTGCCGACGGAGGTCCTCGGGATACTTGCCTTCCTCGTCGTGTTCGCGCGCGACGGGAGCTATCTCTTCCTGCCCGAATTCGCGAACGGCCTCGCGAATCGCCTCGTGCTCAGCGTTGAGCTGAAAGGACATGTACGGACCCTGGGCTTCCGTTGCAAAATAGATTGCCCCTCTTTTCGAACAGCGTTAATTCAGGGTGGCGCGGGATGAACTATTCGCCTTTGAATTCGGGTTCGCGGCCCTCCATGAACGCGGTCGCCCCCTCTTCGTGGTCGTCGGTGGCGAACACGGCCGCCTGCGCCGATGCCTCGTTGTCGAGGGCTTCCTTCAGGGAGGCGTTGAAGCCCTGATTGAGCGCCTGCTTGGAGTTCCGAAGCGCGATGGTCGGCCCCGTGGCGATGGGTTCGATGAACTCCGCGGCCTGTTCCTCGAAGTCCTCCTCGAAGACGTGGTTGAAGAGGCCGAGGTCCTCGGCGTCCTCGGCGTCCAACAGTTCGCCGGTGAAGACGAGTTCCTTGGCCTTGCTGAGGCCGACCTCGCGGGGCAGCAGATAGGACGTTCCGGTGTCGACGGCGAGGCCGACCTGCCGGAAGCCGAAGGAGATGCTCGCATCGACGGAGGCGAGCGTGATGTCCGTGGCGATGGCGAGGTTCGCACCCGCGCCGTAGGCGACGCCGTCGACCTTGGCGACCGTCGGCAGGTGGAACTCGGCGATGCGCTGGATGGCACGGCTCGTATCGTGTTGGATGTTCTCGACGGCCTCGTGGAGTTCGGCCTCGTCGCTCATCAACTCGACCATGGAGTTGACGTCGCCGCCGGCACAGAAGGTGCCCTCCTTGCCCGTGACGACGAGACAGCGCACGTCGTCGCTCGCCTCGGCCTCGTCGACCGCGTCGACGATGGATCCGGACATCTCGCTGGACAGCGCGTTGCGGCTGTCCGGGCGGTTGAGCGTAATCGTCGCGATGCCGTCCTCGATATCGAGGGTCGCTGCGTCACTCATGATACACCACCACATACGACCCCTCCCTCTAAAGCCTTCCCAATACGCTGACCAGCGTTCAGGCTCCGTGGCGAATAGCTAACGGTTGAAAGAATGAATCGACGAGTCGTTTCGATTGCTCAAAAGCGGCGGTCGACGAGCGCTACGTGACGCCGATGTAGGCGTCGCGGACGTACTCGCTTTCCTTGAACTCCTCGGCGGTCCCGGAGAGTTCGATCTTGCCGTTCTCGATGAGGTAGAGCCGTTCGGCGTGTCGTAGCGCGAACGTCGAGTTCTGTTCGACCAGCAGGATGGTCAGGCCCTCGTCGAGCAGCCGTTCGATGGCGTCGCTGATGTCGTCGATGATGACCGGCGCCAACCCGAGGGTCGGCTCGTCGAGCATCAGCAACTCGGGGCCGCTCATCAGCGCGCGGCCGACGGCGAGCATCTGCTGTTCGCCGCCGGACATCGTCTCGGCTTCCTGCTCGCGGCGCTCGTCGAGACGAGGGAACAGGTCGTAGACCATATCGAGGTCCTCCTGTACCGCCTCGCGGTCGTCGCGGAACTGCGCGCCCATCAGCAGGTTCTGCTCGACGCTGAAGAACGGGAAGAGGTCCCGGTCTTCCGTACAGTAGACGAGCCCCTCCTCGATGAGTTCTCGGCTGGAGACCGACGCGACGTCCATGCCGTCGTAGGTTATCGACCCCTCGTAGTCCAGCAAGCCGGCGACCGAATCCATCATCGTCGTCTTGCCGGCCCCGTTCGGGCCGATGACGCCGACGATTTCGCCGCGGTCGACCGACACGGAAACGTCGTCCAGCGCCTGTGTCTTGCCGTAGAATACGTCGAGGTTCTCGATTTCGAGTAGTGTCTCGCTCATATGTCGCCCTCCGTCGAGAGGTAGGCTTCCTGTACGTCCTCGTTGTTCGCGATCGCTTCGGGCGTGCCCTCCGCGAGCTTGGCGCCGTTGTGAAGGACGACGACGCGGTCGACCAGTTCCATGAGGCTGCTCATGTTGTGGTCGACGACGACCATCGTCATGCCCTCCTCGCGGAGTCGCTCGATCTGCTCGGAGAGCTTCCGGATTTCGGCCTGATTCATGCCGGCGAAGGGCTCGTCGAGCAGCAGCATCGACGGCTCCGTCGCCAGCGCCTTGGCGATTTCGAGCCGTCGCACGTCCGCGTGCGGCAACTCGTCGGGCGTCTCGTGAAGGACGTCGTCGATATCGACGCGTGCCGCGTACTTGGCGATCTCCTCGTCGGGGGCGCCGCCATGCAGCGACGTGATGCTGTTCGGCAGCGTGAACAGCTTGATATTGCCGGCAACCGGGAACGCGTCGATGGGGTTCGACTCCTGTGAGACCCGCGAGAGGCCCTGATTGACGATTTCGTGGGTGCCGAGTTCGGTGATATCCGTTCCGTCGAACCGAACGTGGCCCTCGGTCACGTCGTAGATGCCCATCGTGCAGTTGAACACCGTCGACTTGCCGGAGCCGTTCGGGCCGATGAGGCCGAGTATCTCGCCTTCTTCGACGTCGAAGGAGAGGTCGTCGACCGCGACGAGACCGCCGAACCGCTTGGTCAGTCCGTCGATTTCCAGCATGCTCATCGGTCGTCACCTCCGACGGCACCGAGTCGGTGCCAGATCTTGCGGAACAGCCCGTTCCGGGCGAACACGAGGACGAGCAACACCAGCACCCAGAGGATGACGTACCGAAGGGCCCGCGGGAGGCTGCCCAGTACTTCGTGGTTCAGGAACTCGAACAGGAACGCCCCACCCATCGGTCCGAGGATGGAGCTCATCCCGCCGAGGACGGCCATCGCGATTATCTCGATGCTGTTGTTGACTAACACGAACGTGTTCGGGTCGACGTTCCCGTAGAAGCCGACCAATAGCACGCCCCCAAGCCCCATCGGGATGGAACTGAGGACGAACGACCAGATCTTGAACTTCGTCGGGTTGAGTCCGGCCGCCGACACGGCGGGTTCGTTTTCGCGGATGGCCACGAGAATCATCCCGAGATTCGACCGCGCTAGATAGGTCAACGCCAGCGCGACGAGCAGCATCGGGACGACCATGTAGTAGTACCGCATCACGGGGTCCCACGTGAACACGCTAGGTTCGTTGAACCCGGGGATACCGCCCAGCGCGTCGTAGGCGGTCGTCAGCCGGTAGAACAGCAGGACTGACACGAACGTGATCAGCGAGAAGTACGGCCCCTTGAGTCGCAGCGTCGGCAGCGCGATGAGCAGGCCCAATACGAGCGTCGCCAGCACCGACAGAATCGCCGTCACGACGAACGGCAGTTCGGGACTGACGTAGACGATCAACAGCGCGGTCGTGTATCCGGCGATACCCGACAGCGCCGAGTGACCGAAGCTGATGTAGCCGGTGTAGCCGCTCTGGATGTCCCAACTCATCGCGAGGACGGCCCAGATGCTGGCCAGCGCCAGCGTCCGGAGCATGGTGCCGCTGACCATCGGTGCCCACACGCCAGCGGTGAGCAACCCGACGACCGTCGCTGCCAGCAGGCCGAACTGGATGCCGGTCATCTCGCCGAAGTACGCACCGAGGGCTCGGTTGAAGGCGTCGGCCGCGGGACTCAGCGCGCGGTCGACCGGCGCGAGGAGGCGGTCGAGGGCGCGGTCGAGTGGGTCGACGACGGACGTCCGGAGCGTCTCGGCGAGTCCGTCGGCGGCATCGCCGACTGCGGCAAGAACCGTTCCGAGCACGAGCAGGCTACTCATGGGTGAACTCCCTCCCATAGAGGCCCTGCGGCAGATAGAGGATGAAAAGCAACAGGAGGACTAACGAGAGGATTCCCCTGAACTGGTGGCCGATGAAGGTCACGGTGAACTGTTCGAGGTAGCCGATCAGGTAGGCGGCGACGACCGACCCCTTGACGGAGCCGATGCCGCCGATGACGACGATGATGAACGCCAGCGCCAGCGGATTGAGCCACATCATCGGCGTGGCGCCGTCGGCCGAACCGAGGAAGACGCCGGCGATACCGGCGAGACCGCCGGCGATGAGCCACGTCTTCGCCCGCACGGCATGGAGGTTGACCGCCGTGAGAACGGCGCCGCGTTCGCTCATCGACGCCGCGAGGATGGACCGGCCGTCGTCCGTTTGCGTGATGTAATACCACAGCAGGCCGATGACGACCCACGAGACGACGAAGCCGATCAGTTGGACGTAGCGGATGCGCATGCCGATACCGTACTCGGCGAGGTTCAGCGACCCCGGGACGAGCGACATCCCGAGGTTCGGCGACCCGAAGTAGAAGAGAGCGAGTTCGGTCCCGATGACGGCGACGATGACCGTCGCGAGGAACGTGATGACCACGTTCTCTTCGATCCAGCGGACCAGCACCTCGTAGAGCGCCAGCGACATGAGCGCGACGATGGCTACCGCGACCGGGAACGCGACGAGCGGCGGAAGCGTGAGCCATCCGACGAACGTATCCCGGACGAGCAGGCCGAAGACGTAGGCCCCAGCCATGATGAGCGCCCCGTGAGCGAGGTTCAGTACGCCGCCGACGCCGAAGATCATCGTAAAGCCGATGGCGATCAGCGCGTAGACCGCACTGACCATCGCACCCTGGATGAGGAGTTCTGGGAGTTGACCTAGAACCATCGCTCACCGCATCCACTCCGGCTTGACGTGCTCTGCCGTGCGGTATGCCTCGGGGTAGACACACTCGAGGTCGCCGCCGTCCTGCCACTGGGTGATCGGGAAGTTCAGGACGTCGCCCTCGTCGTCTCGGGTCTCCTTGAGGTCATGGGGGTACTCCGAGTCCGGCCCGTAGAACTGAATCTGTCCGGCGACGCCGGTGTAGTCGACCTCGAGCATCCGGTCGACGAAGCCGTCGAGGTTCGACCGTGGCGCCTCCCCGGTGTCGTTGACGACGTTGCTGGCGATGAAGATGGAGTCGTAGGTGGTAAAGCCCATGTACATCGGCGCCTGAGTCGGCGGCTCCTCGGCGTCGCTGTACCGTTCGCGGTACTCCTCGGTGAAGGGGACGGTCTTCTCGGTGATGTCGGTGACGCCGGCACCCCCCGTCTGGGCGGTCGTCTCGTAGAGGGAGACGCCCTGAGAGGCCTCGTAGTAGCCGGGGAACATCCCCGTGACGTGGATGCCCTCGATGCCGAAGTCGTACTGGCCCTCGTGCCAGGCCGAGAGCATGGGGCTGCCGTCGATGTGGGCGAAGAACCGGAGGATGTAGTCGGCGTCCGTTTCGGCGACCTCGTCCATGACGGACCCGAGGTCGGGGTTGTTGATGGACAGCGCGGAGTCGTAGACGATGTCGATTCCGCGCTCGTCGAGCAGTCCCGGTATCAGTTCCTCGAACGACTTCGTCCACGCGGCGTTGTCACGGAGGAACGCCACTTTGTCCCAGTCCTGCCGGTTCAACAGGTACTCACAGTGGCCCGCCACGGCTTCGGCCTGCAGCGCCGAGTTAACCGGACCGGTGCGGAAGATGTTCCTGTAGGCCTCGTAGTCCTCCCCGACATTGTCGCGGGTCACCTGCACCGATGCCGACCCGGTGACGATGAACGGGACGTCCATCTGAGAGGTCAAATCGACAAGCGAGAGCGCGACCTCGGACGCGAAGGCACCGACGAGAACGTCGACGTCCTCCTGCTGGATAAGTTCCTCCGCGACCGACTGGGCCTCCGACGGCGTCGCTTGGGTGTCGCCCTCGATGATTTCGACATCGCCGCCGTTGACGCCACCGTTCTCGTTTATTTTTTCGGCAGCCATCTCGGCGGAGCGAAGCGACCCAACGCCCAGCGGAATCGCCATCGGACCCAGGTGGCCGACCGTGAGGCCGTTCGAGCCACCGCCGCCGCCGTTCCCGTCACCGAGGCAGCCGGCCAGCGCCGTCCCGGCCGCACCGGCGCCGGTCGCCTTCAGGAAGGTCCGGCGGTCGACGCCGTGGTATCCAGTTTCGTCCGCTGTCCGACTGCTTTTGCCATTGTTAACCATTGGTCCGGTACCTTCTTACAGAAGATACCCCTTAAATCTGCGGTACGGTTTGTAAGGGTTAGACAGCCGAAAGGAAGTCGGCTGGCAATACTTACCGCACGCGCGGCGGCTATCGCGCCGTCCATCCGCCGTCGACCGCGAAGACGGACCCGGTCGCGTAGGCGGCGAGGTCGCTGGCCAAGAATACGGCCGGTCCCGCGATTTCCGCCGGTTCAGCGAAGCGGTCCAGCGGCGTTCGGTCCCGAATCGACTGCCGGAGCCCCTCGTTTTCCTGCAGGTCCTCGGTGAGGTCGGTCGCCACGTAGCCCGGCGCGAGGCAGTTGACCCGCACGTCGGGCGCCCAATCCAGCGCGAGACTCTTCGTCAGGCCGACGAGGCCGTGTTTCGAGGCGACGTAGGGGTGCTGACGCGGCAGGCCCACCAGCCCACCGACCGACGCGACGTTGACGAGCACGCCGCCGGATTCCCGCAGCGGCGTCTCGGCCGCCCGCGCACAGGCGAAGGCGCCGCCCAGATTGACGTCCATCACCTGCTCGTAGCCCTCGTCGGAGACCGCCTCGGGCGTCCCGAGCGCCGAATCCGGGTTGATGCCGGCGTTGTTCACGACCACGTCGATACCGAGGTCGTCGTCGATGCGCTCGAAGACCGCCTCGACGGCGTCGGTGTCAGCCACGTCGAGGGTTTCGACGCGGCTCTCGACGCCGCGGTCGCGGACGTCCTCGACGACGGCTTCGACGGCCGATTCCGTCCGGGACAGCGGGACGACGTTCGCGCCCGCGTCCGCAAAGCCCAGCGAGATTGCCCGCCCGATGCCACGCGAGCCGCCGGTTACGACGGCCGTCTTGCCGGAGAGGTCGATGTCCATATCGGACTCCCGTCGGCATCCGTCAAAAACCCTCGGCGGCTCACACCGGCCGAGCGTCTCGGCGGTTCGTAACGCTCATACGGCCGCTGGGTCTACGTACCCGTAATGGACCTGCGCGTCATCGAGAACCTGGAGACCGAACTGTCCATCGAGATTCAGGACGAAGACCACACCTTCATGAACGTCCTCAAGGACGCCCTGCTGGAGGTCGACGGCGTTGCCGCGGCGACCTACGACATGAACCCCGAGCAGTCCGGTGGCCAGACCGACCCCATCGTCACCATCAAGACCGACGGCAGCATCGAACCCCTCGACGCCCTCGAAGCGGCCGCCGACGGCGTCAAGTCGAAGACCGACGCCTTCCGCGACGCCTTCGAAGCCGCCGCCTGAATTTTCTGAAAGGTTGTCGGCTTACTGCCGGACAGCTGTTGGTTTCTTAGAAAACGAACGTGCGAACCGCGAGAAGGAGCAACCGTTATCTCTTGCTCAGTAGCCTCCAGAGGACTACGAACGGTGCGAGTACTATCGCCCAGCCGATGACGCTGATGCCAAATGGCATATCTTACCTCGGACCGGGAGGGATAAACCCACAATGGGATGTTTCAACATATGTCGAGATATAAGTTGAAACAGATGTCGAAACATCGGTTACCTGTGCTGACCACAGTCGGATTATGACCTGTCATCCACTGAGGATTTCAACAGAGCCAAAAGAACCTATATTTAAATCCGAACCGGAACGTCGCGCTCGTCAAGGTATTCCTTGACCTCCTCGATGGTGTATTCGCCGAAGTGGAAGATAGAGGCCGCAAGCGCCGCGTCGGCATCGGCTTCCTCGAAGACCTCGTAGACGTCCTCCGGCCCCCCACAACCGGAGGAGGCGATGACCGGCGTCGAGACGTTGTCGCAGACGGCCTTTATAAGTGGGATGTCGTAGCCCTCCTTGGTGCCGTCGCGGTCGATGGAGTTGACGAAGAGTTCGCCGGCGCCGCGTTCCTCGGCGTCGCGGGCCCACTCGATGACGTCCATGCCGGTGCCCTCGCGGCCGCCCTTCTTCGTGCACTCGAACCAGACGTCCTCGCCGTCGGCCTCGAAGTAGTGTTCGCCCTCGTCGTCGTAGCGGCGGCGGGCGTCGACGCTGATGACGATACACTGGCTGCCGAAGGCCTCAGCGCCCTCGGTGATGAGTTCGGGGCGTTCGAGCGCGCCGGTCGTGATGGAGACCTTGTCGGCGCCGGCGCGGAGCGTCTCCTTGATATCGGCTTTCGTGCGGATGCCGCCGCCGACGGTCAGCGGGATGAACACCTCGTCCGCGACCGACGAGACGGTATCGAGCATCGTCTCCCGGCCCTCGGCGGAGGCGGTGATGTCGAGGAAGACGAACTCGTCGGCGCCCGACTCGTTGTACTTCTCGGCGAGTTCGACGGGGTCGCCGGTGTATTCGAGGTTCTCGAAGTTGACCCCCGTGTAGACCGCGGCCTCGCCCTCCTCGTCGACGTCGACGTCGATGCAGGGGATGATGCGCTTCGTGAGCGTCATTTAGTCGTCTCGTGGTACGCCACCTCACCGTTTGACCGTTTCGGAGTCGACAACGCCCCGCCGGAACGCCGCGCCGTGGAAAGGCACAAACGGGCCGGCAACCAACCGACGCCCGATGACCACCGTTCGCAACATCGCACAGGGCGTTCGCTCCTTTACGAGCAACGCCTTCCTCGTCGACGGAGACCGGACCGTCCTCGTCGACGCGGGCAACGATTTCGACGCCGTCGACCGCATCGAGTCGGCCGAGACCGGCCTCGACGCACTCGTGTTGACCCACACCCACCCGGACCACGTCGGCAACGTCGCCAGCGTCGTCGACGCCTTCGACGTCGAGGTGTGGGGCTTCGATTCCGACCACGAACTCGTCGACCACGCCATCGTCGACGGCGAGACGGTCGCTATCGGAGACGGCGACTACCGGGCGCTCCACACGCCGGGCCATAAGAACGACCACCTCTGCTTCTATTCGGCCGACGACGGCCTGCTCTTTGCGGGCGACCTCGTCTTCGCCAACGGCGGCTTCGGCCGGACGGACCTCCCGGAGGGCGACCGCCCGACGCTCGTCGAGAGCATCGACTACCTGCTCGAATCGGTCGACGACGCCCTTTCGGCGATGTACGTCGGTCACGGTCCGGCCGTCGAGACGAACCCGACCCACCACATCGAACTCGCCGGACAGACCGCCCGGATGGGCCAGTAACTTAGACCGCCGCAAGAAGCGCGTCGTAGGCCTCTGAATAGGCGTCGGCGACGACCGGCACATCGGTCCGCTCTTTGCTCGATAGCGCCGGCAGCGTCACCGACGCCACCGGGTCGAGCAACTCGATGACGTGGTCGACTCGCTCTTCGAGGCGACCCTCGTGGGCGCTTCCGCTGGCGACCTCGCAGGCTTTCGCGTAGCGGTCGCCGGAATAGATTCGACAGCGCCGCGGTTCGACCACCGCGACGGCATCGGGCTCGAAACCAGCCAACGGACGGGCGATATCGGAGTAGGACTCGACGATGGCGTCCTCCCGAGCGTCGATTTCCTCGCCGAGTGCCGCCAGCGCTGGCTTGTGTATCTCGGCCATCAAATCGTTCAGCGCCGGCAACGAGTCGACGGTCGGTGCCGAATCCAGCGGGAACGCCCGTTCGGCGGCCGGCGGCACCGTGACGGTGCCGTTGACGACGTACTCGTCGCGCGGCGTGCTCGCCCCACCGTTGTCCATTGTATCATCGCCAAGGCGTGTCACGCGGTCGACGACGAAGGCCCGGCCTTCGCGTCCGAGCAGTCCTTTCCCCTTGCCGGGAGTCGGCAGCCACAGCCGGTGTATCGGGTTGATGGCCTCCGGCCGAACGTCGCCCGGCGCGGCCGCGGCGAGCCGTTTGGCGTCCTTGCCGTAGAGGCGGCCGCGGTCGACCGCATCGCGGTAGTCGTCCTGGTCGTACCAGTAGTCGTTTCCGGCGCGTGGCTTGTAGCCGCGAACGCCAGTCCGTTCGATGAGGCCGGTCGTGAAGGTCGTCTTGCCGGCGTCGACCTCGCTCGCGCCTGCGACCAGCAGTTGCATCGCTATTCGAGACCGTAGTAGCCCGGTTCGTTCTCGTCGTCCGGTTCGGCGAAGACGAACGCCTCGCTGTGGTCGAGCATCCACGGAATCGCCCAGTCCAGCAGGATGTTCTCGGTTTCGACGTCGAGTTCCCGGTCGGGGTCGACGCCCTGCAGGAGGCGGGCGATCTCGTAGACGGTGTACATCTGCTCGTCGTCGAGGACCTCGTCGGGTTCGCGGAACTCGAAGTCCCGGAGGTCGTCGAACTCCTCGCGCGGTCGTGGCATGGCTGCCGATAGGCGGCCACGCCTTTTAGGCGTTGATTACCGACGCGCCCATCGGAGCGGATATCGGCGAAAAAGCAGCGCCGCGCTACTCCTCGGCTTCGGTGCCGCCGCCGTCCTCGTAGTCGACGGTGATGCCGTCGGGCACCGGCTGGAGGACGTAGCTGCCGGTTTCGCCGCGCTTGACCGGCGTGAAGTCGGCCGTAAAGGTCGTCCGGGTGTCCTCGCGGACCTCGAAGGGCTCGTTGAACGTCAGCGGCGCCTCGCCCGGCACCTCGACGGTCGCCTCGCTGCCGTCGTTCAGCGTCGCGTCGACGCCGTCGGTATCCAGTTGCAGGAACTCGTAGGAGCCCGCTTCGAGGTCTCGCTCGTCGACCAGTTGGGTCTCGCCGTCCTGCAACTGGACGAGGTCGGCCTCCTGTGGCTCGTCGTACTCGTAGTACTCCCGGTCGGACGGCGTTCCGCCGTCTTCGGTGCCGGAGTCAGCACCCTCCGGGCCGAGCCACATGCCGACGACGGTGACGATGCACTCCTCGAAGTCGGCGATGTCACCGGGCTGGTCGGTGACCCGCGTGGCCAGCGTCCCGGTCGACCCACCGAGACAGCCCGCGAGACCGACCATACTCGCCGTCGCTGCGCCCGTCGTCATCAGATACGTACGTCTGTCGAGTTTCATTGTGATATCACAAAAATCCGTTAGTAGTCGAATACTATCTGCCAGCTGTTAGTTACGCGTCCGTGGCGGTCGTCTCGTCGCCGTCATCCGAATCCTCGCTGTCGGCGTCGTCCTCGGAGCCAGCGTCGTCGCCGTCAGCGTTCTCATCGGCGGTTTCGTTGCCGTCAGCGGCCTCGTCGTCGGCCGCCTCGCCGTCCGAGAGGAGGTCGTTCAGCGACTGGCCGAGGTTGTCGACCTCACCGCTCAGGAACGAATCGATGGTGTCGTGAATCTCGCTCACGTGGTCCGGGACCTGCTCAGGGAGGCCGTCGCTCGGGCCGACACCGTCGGCGTTGCCCTTCCGGTCCTCGCTCGCGTTGGCGGCGTCGTCAGCAGCCCCGGCAGCGTCCGACATGTTATCGTCGGGCGCGTCCGTGGCGTTGTCGTTTGCCGCTGCGTTGGGGCTGGCGGCACCGAGCGCCGCCGCGCCACCGATCAGCAGCATCGTTGCGACCGCGACCGTCATCAGTTGTTTCGCTCTCATTGCAATCACCTCTCGGAGCGAGAGCCACTTAACGGGGGGAGACCCCGAAGCCGGATTTAACCGGTTTGGACGCTTCTAAAGCCGAATTAAGCCGAATTAAATCGGCTGAAACCGCGTTTCGAGCGGCCGAAACACCGGTTCGGATTCGGTATATAACCCTGTTGGCCGACGAGCAGTTACCACCGAGAATCCCGCTTCCGATGCGCGACCGAGACGACCGTCCCGAACCCATCCGCGACGCCTCGGAGACCCGTTTGCCGGGCGGTAATCGACGCTTGACACCCCCGCCACACGATAAACCGAGTTGATTCGCCGAAATCCGTCCACAGTATCTCGACCGTATATATCGCGTGAGACCCAATGACGTGTACGATGAAACGAACACTCCCGCTACTGTTGGCGGCGTTACTCGTCGGGAGCGTGTTCGTGGCGGTGCCCCTCGACGCCACCGCCCAGCGCAACGGGACCGAGACGCTGCCCGGCGAACGGTTCGCGGGCGTCGTCGGCACACAGGAGGCCGAACTCGACGGTGAACTGGAGACACGCGCGTTCGGTATCGCGGTCGCGAACGCCGATTCGGATACGGAACGCGCCGAACTCGTCGCCGACCGACTCGACCGAAACGACGACCGACTCGCCGAAATCGAGGCGCGTCAGCAAACCCTCCGCGAACAGCGCGATGCCGGCAACATCAGTGAGGGAACCTACCGCGCGAAGGTCGCGATAGCGGTCGCGGAGACGAGCGCCGCGAACCGAACGACGAACGCGGCCGCGGGAGTGGCCGCTGGACTGCCCGAAAGCGTCCGCTCTGACCACCGTATCGACGATGAACGACTCCGCGGCCTCCGGGCCGACGCCGCCGAACTGACCGGCCCCGACGTCGCCGACATCGCTCGGGACATCGCCGGCCCGAACGTGGGCGCGCCGGTCGACCCCAACGACCGGTCCGGGGGAGAGCGGGACGCTTCCCCGAACGGGACCGAGAGCCGGACGAACGGAACGGAGGACCGTTCCACCGACCGAGACGGTCGATAGCCGGGGGATAGTCGCCCGCGATTCGAGCCGATAGCGGCGGGCCGTCACCACCGACCATCGGTTGCATCGGCAACAACGCCTTTATAACCGCGCTCCCTCCTCACGCCCGTGAACCGGGGATCCGTCGCCGCATTGGTCGCGTTCGTCGTACTCGTCGCCACCGTCGCTGGAACGGGGGTTACGGCCGGGTCGACCGTCGAGTCGTCCTCGGCGCCGGCGCTACAGGAGGACATCAACCCCGACGACGTCCTGATGGAGGTCGCCGTCGAGGAGGACGGCGATGCGGCGTGGCGCATCGAGTACCGGATGGAACTCGACACCGCCGAGGACGAACAGGCCTTCGAGGACCTCCAGAGCGATATCGAGTCCGACCCCGACCCCTACGTCGACCGGTTCCACAACCGGATGAACGCGACCGCCGACAGCGCCGCCAACGCGACCGGCCGCGAGATGGCGGTCACGGACGTCTTCGTCTCCGCCACTCGCGAGGAGTTGCCGCAGGAACGCGGCGTCGTCACCTTCACGTTCCGGTGGTCGAACTTCGCGGCCACCGACGGCGACCGACTGGTCGTCGGTGACGCCATCGACGGGCTCTTTCTGGACGAGAACAGTTCGCTGCTGATTTCGTGGCCCGACGAGTACGCCCTCGTCGACGCATCTCCCTCGGCGACCGACACGAGGGACGGCGCCGTCAGTTACGACGGCCCGACGAACTTCGCGTCCGGCGAACCGCGAATCGAACTCGCGCCCGAAGGCGCCGTTGGGGGCGCCGACGGACTGCCGGTCGTCCCGCTCGTGGTGGCCGCGGTCGTGGTCCTCGGCCTCCTCGCTATCGGTGTCGTGCTGGTCGCCCGGCGGCGGGAGGGAGCGGCGGACGACGAGAGCGGCGCCGACGGCCCACCGGACGGCGGTGCGGGTCCGGACGCCGCAACCGAGGCGGACGCTGCCGACGCCGAGGCGGGAGCCGCCGCCCCTATCGATTCGGACCTCCTGAGCAACGAGGAGCAGGTGCTCCAACTCATCGAGCAACGCGGCGGCCGCATGAAACAGCAGGCCGTCGCCGAGGAGTTGGGCTGGACCGACGCCAAGACCAGTCAGGTCACCAAGGGCCTTCGCGAGGAGGGCGACCTCGAAGGCTTCCGACTCGGCCGGGAGAACGTGCTGGCGCTGCCCGACGAGGACAGCACGGAAGACGCCGACGGCGAGCAGTAGCGAGGGCGGTCGCCCCAACACGTATACTCCTCGCGGGCCGTTCCGAAGGTATGGCACCCGGCTCCGCCTCGGCGGCACACGACCTCAGCGACTCGGTCGATTATATCCCCTTCGGAATCCGCGGACTGGACGGCGACGTTCGCGGCATCCCGACGGGCAGTTGCGTCCTGTTGGCCGGCGCACCCGACGCCGGTGGCGACGCGTTCACGTATACGATTCTCGCACGCCTGATGGCCGCGAAACACCGCCCCGAGACGGTCCGCAGCGAACTCGCCAGTCGGGCCGAAGACGTCCCCGAATCGGTGACCTACCTGACCCTGAGTAACGACCGCGAACACGTCTACAGCGAACTGGACGCCGTCCTCGACGACGAGAGCTTCGACGTGCTGGCCGACCACATGACCGTCGCCGACTACTCACAGCGGTTCATGGACCTGCTCCCGGTCCCGTCGGCGCTGTTCGAGGCGCGCCGAAAGCCGCCGGACGAACCCGGGGGAGCGTCCTCGCTCGAAGCCGCCGAAGGGGAGGACGAACCGTCCGACCCCGACCCCGACGTGGAGACGTTCGGCGACCTGCTGGAGGACATCGGCGACCGCCTCGCCGAGGCGAGCGACGACCTCATCGTCGTCGATTCGCTGTCTGACCTCGAACGCGCGACGGAGTTCGGCCTGCCCCGGAACCACGAACTCGCCTTCCTTATCGGGCTTCGCGAGGCGGTCGTCAACTGGGGCACCGTCGCCTTCGTCAAGTACGACAGCCGGGCCGCCGAGGTCCGACAGAACGACACCATCCACGGCCTCCTGCACGGCCACGTCTACTTCTACTCGAACGACGAGGGCTATACGACCTACCGGACGGTCCGTGTCGGCTCTTTCGGCGGCGCCCTCGACACGAAACGGCAGACGGTATTCGACTCCATCATCGACGAGGACGGCTTCCGGGCGAAGGCGACGAAGAAAATCAGCCGCAAGCACTGGTAAGACTGTCGCGACCTGCGGCTATCCGGCGTGGCGCACGAAAGAAAATCGATGGTGTGACTACGGTACCTTACTGCTGGGTCGCCTTCTCGTACTGCTCTGCGACGTTGTCCCAGTCGACGACGTCGAAGAAGTTGTCGATGAAGGAACCGCGGTCCGGACCGTAGTCGTAGTAGTAGGAGTGCTCCCAGACGTCGAGCGCCAGGATGGGGTGGCTGCCCCACAGCGCGCCCTGGTCGTGCTTGTCGACGACGAGGTTGCGCAGTTGGTCGGCGACGGGGTCGTAGACCAGCAGCGCCCAGCCACCGGCGGCGCCCGCGGCGGCCTTGAACTCGCCCTTCCAGCCCTCGTAGGAGCCGAAGTCCTCCTCGATGCGGTCGGCGAGGTCACCGGAGGGTTCGCCACCGCCGTTCGGGGCCATGTTCTCCCAGAACAGCGTGTGGAGATAGTGACCGCTACCGTTGTGGGTCACGTTGCGGATGGCCGAAGCGGAGCCACCGAAGTCGCCCTCGGCGCGGTTCTCCGCGAGGGTCTCCTCGGCGCTTTCGAGGCCGTTGACGTAGCCCTGATGGTGGGTGTCGTGATGCCACGTCAGAACCTGCTCGGAGATGGACGGTTCGAGGGCGTCGTAGTCGTACGGGAGCGGCGGTAGTTCGGGGTTGGAATGTTCAGGCATTTATATCGTCCTCCATCTCTAGTACTCTCCGGGAATACTGTTAAAACTTTGTTGTGAGAAGATAGCACACGCCGTGGAGATATCGCCGGATGGCGAAGGGATACCTCGGAAGGGCGGGCCGCCGTCATGACTCACTCCGTCGGGTCCTCGCCACGTGCCCGCTTGAACATCGCCAGCGCCTCCTCGCGGCGCTCGCCGTGGTCGACGACGGGGGCGGGATACTCGGGCGCCGCGTCGTCGCGTTCCGCCGCGGACAGTTCGTGCCACGAGTGAATCGTCTCGGGGTCAGCCTCGCGGAGTTCGGGAACGTACTCCGTTATATAGGCCGCCTCGGGGTCGTAGCGTTCGCCTTGCGTCATCGGGTTGAAGATGCGGAAATACGGCTGGGCGTCGGTACCCGTCGAGGCCGCCCACTGCCAGCCGCCGTTGTCGTTGGCCGTGTCGTGGTCGACCAGACGCTCCCGGAAGTGGTCGTACCCCTCGCGCCAGTCGACCAGCAGGTCCTTCGTCAGGAAGGAGGCGACGATCATCCGCACTCGGTTGTGCATGTACGCCTCCTCGCGGAGTTGCCGCATCCCCGCGTCGACGATGGGATAGCCCGTCTCCCCCGCTTTCCACGCCGCCAGCAGGTCCTCGTCGTTTTCCCATTCGATTTCGTGGTCGTACTCCTTGTAATTCTCCGTGACCACGCCCGGGTTGAAATGGAGGACGTGGGTGTAGAATTCCCGCCACGCCAACTGCGAGCGGAACTCCGCGACGGATTCGGCATCGTCGTCGTCCGCTCCAGCCAGCACGTCTCGAACCGCGGCGTCGACCTCCCGGATGCCGATGGTGCCGAACTTCAGGTGCGGTGAGAGCCGCGAGGTGGCTTCCTCGGCGGGGTAATCGCGGGCGTCTTCGTACCGGAAGACATCGGTCGCGAGGAACGCATCGAGCAACGCTCGGGCCGCCTCGGTGCTTGCCTCGGGGATGGATGCCTCCGGTTCCTCGAAGCCGAGGTCCGAGAGCGTCGGCATCGGTTCGTCGTCGGAGGCCTCGGCCAGCGCGGGCACCGCGTAGGGGTCGTCCTTCTCGCGGTCGCGCCACTTCTTCCAGAAGTAGGTGTAGACCGAATACGGCTCGCCCTCGTTGGTCGTGATAGAGCCCGGTTCGTGGCAGATGGCGTCGTGGAACTGCTGGGGAGGGACGTCCCATTCTCTCAGTTCCTCGGCGACCAGTTCGTCCCGGCGCTGGGCCAGCCCCGAGTAATCCCGATTCCACGAGACCGCCTCGGCGTCGTGTTCGTCCGCGAGGTCCAACAGCACGTCCGCCGGGTCGCCGTGCCGGATAAAGAGGTCCGAGCCCCGTTCGCGATAGGCGGCCCGCAGGGCGTCGAGCGCGTCCAGCATGAACGCCACGCGCGGCACTCCCGCGTGTTCGAGGACGGTCCCGTCGAAGACGAAGACTCCGGCGGCCGGCTCGGAGGGGTCGGCGAGGCCGCGGTTGTCCGTCACGCGAAGGTCCCGCCGGTGCCAGTGCAGGCGCATAGGCGTTCGAATCGCAGGTGCGGCGTGTAAAGCCCCGGGTCGGGGCGTCCCTCTGCTGGTTCGTGGCTGGGAAGGTCGCGACTCGGATAAAGAAGGCATCCGAGGCCGACGCAAAAAGCGGGCCCACACGATGTTATAAGTATCAACCACCAGACGACGGACTCGTATGACGGTTCGAAGCACGATACGGGGGATGGCGGAGCGAGCGAATCCGGCGTTTGCCGCGGGGGCGGTCGGAATCCCGCTCGTGGCGTTCGCCGTGGCGTCGACGGTCGGAACGATTCAGACGCATATCTACGTCCACGTGATGGCGGGGGTGTTGTGGACGGGCATCGACCTGTTCATGGCGATGGTGATGGGGCCCGTGTTGGGGTCGCTGGGGCTGTCGGCGCGTGCGGACTGGTTCGAGAAGTTCACGCCGAAGATGGCGTTTCTGATGCCGACGCTGGCCGGCGTGACGATATTCGCCGGCATCACGCTCGCGGTCCGCATCGGCGTCTTCCCGAACGCCGGGCCGTGGATCGGCCTGTTCACGCTGGTCACCTTCGGCCTCGCGACGCTGGTGTTGGGAAAGGTCTTCGACGCCTTCGGCGACCGGCGCTGGCAGGCGTTCTTCGCACTCGTCGTTCTCGGCAACGGCGTGTACTTCGCCACCGAACTCGCGGCGGCGGGGATGACGATGCCCGACACGTCGACGCTCATCCTGCTCATCCTCGCGGTGATGTTCGTCCTGACCGTGCAGGGGTTCGGCTTCCTGCTCCCGAACGAGGTGCTGGTCTATCGGGAACTGCTCTCGTCGAATCCCGACAAGGAGCGCATCAGCCGTCTCGGGATGCGAAACGCGAAACTCAGCGGCGTGCAGGGCTTCTTCCAGTTGGCCATCATCGCGCTGATGGTCTACCTGCGCTGGAGCACGGCGTAATCGGCCGAATATCAGGCCGTCTCTGTCTCTAGGTGGGTCTCGAAGACGACCCACTCGCGGTGTTCGGCGGGGCGGTCGGGGAGGTAGGTCCCCTCGCGGCCGCAGTCGGTGACGAGCGGACAGACGGTCCGGTCGGGCGGCCAGACGACCTCGATTCGGTCGCCGTCCGCGCGGACGGTCGCCTCCTGCCGGTAGGTGAACGTCGACCCTCCGGTGGCCACGAGCGTAACCGTCAGGACGACGTCCTCGGCGCCGTCGATGGCCAGTCGCTCGCGGTCGCCGTCGGCGAGTCGCGCGCCGTCGCCGGCCAGTTCCCACTCGACGGTCAGGCCGTCCGCCGGGTCCGCGACGGAGTACTCGTGGCTGCCCGCGTCGGTCGCAAGCCGGACGCTGGCACGGGCGACGCGGTCGGGGACGCCGACGGTCGTACTCGCGGCCAGTCGCTCACCCTCGCGGACCTCGAGGGGTTCGAGTTTCGGCGTGACGTGGCGCTCGGTGCTCGGCGTCCACTCGCCGCGGTAGGTGTAGCGGTAGTGCTCGCGGTCGGGATAGGCGTCCAGTACCGCGAAGTCCTCACCGGGGTCCCGGTCGAGCGCGTAGACGGCCGGGCCGTCGAAGCCGGGGTCGTTGCGGAGCGACTGGAAGGGGTGGTTGTTCCACTCGCCGTAGGGCGTCGGGACGAAGACGAGGGCGTCGTCGAGCGATTCGTTCTCGAAGGGCGCATAGGCCGTCTCGTACTTCTCGGTGTAGGCGGCGTTGCGCTCCAGCGGTTGGGCGGCGAGGCCGGCGTTGGCGACCCCGACCAGCGGCAGGGTGACGACGAGGGCGATAGCGACCGCGACGCGTGCCTTCTCGGGCGAGTAGCCGTCGGCAAGGCGGGTCCGGGCGAGGCGGGTGGCCGAAACGAGGGCGACGGCGGCGAAAAGCGACAGCGGAACGAGCAGGTCGAAGTGGTAGAACGGCCCGAACTGCGAGATGAGGCCGTCGGTGGGGTCGGCCATCGTCGCGAGGATGTTGTAGTTGCCCCAGAAGGCGACGTTGCCGAGGGGGACCGAAACGAGGAGACCGCCGAGGGTCCACGCGGCGGGCGATTCGATTTCGGGGACGAACGACTCGTCCCCGGTCCGCAGGCGGTAGGCGACGAGGCCGACGCCGGCCAGCGCACAGGCGGTGCCGAGAAGTCCCAGCGTGAACCAGCGGGTGGCGAAATACCAGAGGACGTGGGCGTTCGTCTCGACGGCCAGCGCGGGCGTGTACTCCAGCGAGTGGCCGAGTATCTCCCGGTGGCCGAACCCGGGGCCGTCCTGTGGGGCGAACGCCTCGTACGGAAAGAGCAACGGCGACCCCGTCACCCGGGCGTTGTAGGCGAGCGTCAGGCCGACACCGACGAGTCCCCCGGCCGCGGTGAGCGCGTTCCGGCGGAGGGGTTCGGGAATCGGGCCGATTCCCGCCGTTCCGAGGGACCGAGCGGCGCCGACCAGCGCATGGACGATGAAGGGAAGCGCGAAGAGAACCGCCGTGAGGGGCCGGCCGAAGAAGGCGAGGCCGATGGCGAGGCCGGCACCGGCGGCGCTCGGGAGGTGGCCCCGGCGAACGCCCCGGAGGTACAGCACCGCGAACGTCAGGTTGAGCGTGGTCGTCGGGGCGTACGGCAGGAAGACGGAGGTGGTGACGACCGAAAGCGGGGCGGCGGCGAAGACGGCGGCGGCGACGACGCCGACGCGTCGGTTCACGGCCCCGGCACCGAGCAGATAGACGAGGGCGGCGTTGGCGGCCGCGATGGCAGCCAGCGCGACGCGCGGTTCGCCGAACAGGCCCATCGTGGCGGCGTAGAGCACCGCGGGATAGGGCTGGTATTTCGGGTAGAGGCGGCCGCCGTCCTCGATGAAGAACCACGGGTGGAAGGCGTCGGCGAGGGCGCCGGCGTGGAGTTCGAGTTGGCCGGCGAGAAGCATCGACGCCTGCTGGAGGTAGACGGCCTCGTCGTGGTTGGCGGAGTGATGGGGGAAGACGACCGCAGCGATGAGAAAGGTGAGGACAGCGGCGGCTCCGGCGATGGCGACAGCGAGAACGCGCTCGCGGGCACCCTGTCCGCGAACGAACGCCTGCAATCGGTCCCGAACCGCGTCCATCACGTCAGATGTCGACGCCGGCCTCGCGCATCAAGTCGATGGTCGGTTCGAGGTCGGATAGTTTGGTGAGGTCGATGTCCGGCACGTCGAGTTCGTCGATGGTCGGCAGGTCGCCGATGGGCTCGACATCGGGGATGAGCGGGTACTCGAAGGTGGTGCGGGCGAAGTAGTCCTGTGCCTCGCCGGACAGCAGGTGGCGGATGAAGTTCGCGGCGAGGTCGGCGTCGGATGCGGCGTCGACGACGGTCGCGCCGGCGACGTTGAACATCGCGCCGGCATCGCCCTCGGTGAACGTGGTGGCGATGGGGGCGTCGGGCGAGCCATCGAGGACGCGCTGGATGTAGTAGTGGTTCGTGAACGCGGCGTCGATCTCGCCGTCGGCGATGGCCTGACAGGCGGCGAACTCGTCGGGATAGCTCGCGATGCCCGAATCGACGATTCCTTCGAGCCACTCGCGGGTCGCGTCCTCGCCTTCGATGAGCCGCATCGCGGTCACGAAGGCCTGACAGGAGCCGTAGGAGGGTGCCCACCCGAGGTCGGCGTCGACGTCGGGGTATTCCATGATGTCGCTGGGGAGGTCGCCCTCCGAGAGTTCGTTCGTGTTGAAGGGAATCGACCGCGCGCGGCCGGAAGTGCCGACCCAGTCGTCGGTCCGGAACTCCTCGCGGACGAACTCCAGCACCTCGTCGGGAAGCGACTGGGTCCGGCCCTCGTCGACGAGCGCGCCGAGCGAGCCGGCGTTGACCGAGTAGAAGACGTCGGCGGGTGTCCCCTCGCCCTCGTTGATTATCTGGTTGACGAGGTCCGTCGAGCCGCCGTAGCGGACGTTGAGCGTGAAGTCGTCGTAGAGGTCCTCGATGTATTCGACGAGAGCGCCGACGAGGAACTCGCCGCGCCCGGAGTAGACGGTCAATTCGCCTTCGAGGTCGGGCATCTCCTCCATCGAGACGCCGCCGGGCGAGCGGCCCTCGCGGCCGGACCCAATCTGGCCGACGGGCGAATCGCCGTTGCCGTTGCCGTTTCCGCCGGGGAGGACGTTCGAACAGCCAGCGAGGCCGGTCGCGCCGACTGCGCCGGCGGTCACGAGGAACCGACGGCGGCTCTGTGCGTCATTGATGAATCGTCGTTGGGTCATTGTTGTGTAGGTCGATTGTAACGTGTTTGTAAGCGTCGTTTCAGTCGTCGGCCGCCGTGGGGACGCGGGTCGATTCCAGTTGGTCGAGGCACTCCAGCCAGTCGAGCATGTACTCGCCGACGTGGTTGAAGAACGCGCCGTTCTGGTACTCCTCGAAGTCGCCGTCGGCGAGTCGCTGGCCCATCGCCTCGAAGACGCCAGCGTAGGAATCCGCGTCGTCGCCGACACCGTCTCGCGGCTCCGCCGCTCGACCGTCCCGTCGAACCGTCGGTTCGACGTCGTCGACCAGTTCCCAGACGTGTTCGTTCAGTTCGAGGCCGGCGACCTCGTTGTGGAGGTCGTCGAAGGTCGACCGCGGCGCCTTGTTGTGCTCACAGAGCGGGAAGCCGTTGTAGATCTGCTTGCCGAGGACGTCGCAGGCCCGCTTGAGGAAGACGCCGCTCCAGATGTCGTCGAAGCGGCCGACGTCCCACTGGTTGTCGTCCATCGGCAACTGGTAGAAGGCGGGGATGACCTCGCGTTCGAAGGCGAGGTTCATCGAGCAGACGGTGAGGTAGTCGCCCTCGGCGGCGACGAAATCGTTGGTGAAGTCCTCGCGCGTGGTGCGTGTCTGGGCCTGTCCCTGCAGGTCGCCGTCCATGAGGATGCGGACGGCGTCGAGGTCCGGGACGTTCGTCCAGAGGCCCTGTGAGGCGACGACGCTGTCGACGTGGGTCGTCTCGGTCTCGACGGTCTCGTCCATCGCGGAGTAGGGGTAGCCGCGGGGGTAGAGGCCGTGGTCGTCGTGGTTCTGATAGAGGACGTTGACCCAGTGTTCGTCGGAGGACACCGACTCGATTTCGCCCTCGAAGGCGAGGTTCCGGAGGTGCTGACCGAAGAAGTCGTCCTCGTCGTGCGGCAGGGTGTCGTCGTCGATGAAGAAGCCGTACTCGAACTGCGGGTTGGCCCACATGTACAGCAGGCCGAAACTCGTCTCGGCGTGACTGGCGGCCGGAACGAGGTGGCTGTACTCCTCGATGCCCTGCTCGTCGTACCACTCCTCGCGGCGGGAACCGTCGAAGACCTCGCCGGAGACGCCTTCCTCGTCGAGCATCGCCCGCATCTCGTCGGTCTCACAGAAGTCCTCGGTGACGAGGACGACGTGCAGTCGCGAGAGGTCGAACCCGTGTTGCCGAGCGTTGTCGAAATACGCCCGCATGCAGTCGTACTCCCGTATCGTGGGAACGACGACACAGATGTCCTGACTCATCCTGCCCGGATAGTTTTAGGCTACCCTAAAGAGGTTGTCGGTATTTAGGCCAGCCTAAATGGACTGATAAACTTCGAACGGAGTGTCGGTTTTAGCGGATGGAAAACGGTTTAATGGCTACGTGGGACGGTAGGAGTATGAAAGTCCGCATCGCGGGAGCGGCGAGCGTCGAGGAAGCCGAGGCCATCGCACAGGCCATGGCGACCCACGCTGAAGCCGATGTGGAGGTGTACATCGGTGACGCCGACGAACCGGCCGCGACCAGCGAAGCCGACCACTCGCCCATCGAGGACGACCTCGGGCCGACCGACCGAGAAAGAGAGCTCATCGAGCAGATCGAGGAGATCGAACAAGGCGGCCCCGAGAAGTACAAGGAACAACTGCCCGAACAGGGCAAGCATTTCGTCCGGGACCGCATCGATTTATGGTTCAATCCCGAGCAAAGCTCGGGAGGCAGCCAGACGGAGTCTGGCGACGACGACGGCTTCCTCTTCGAGGACGGCACGTTCGCCGAGTTCGACGCCGACGACCAGTTGCCCGCGGACGGCCTCATCACCGGCGGCGCGGAGTTCGAGGGCCGTGACCTCCACTTCATGGCCAACGACTACACCGTCAAACGCGGCAGCATGGCCGCCAAGGGCGTCGAGAAGTTCCTCCGCATGCAGCAGCGCGCCCTCAAGACCGGCAAGCCGGTGCTGTATCTGATGGATTCCTCCGGTGGCCGCATCGACCAGCAGACCGGCTTCTTCGCGAATCGAGAGGGCATCGGGAAGTACTACTACAACCACTCGCGGCTCTCCGGTCGCGTCCCGCAGATTTGCGTCCTCTACGGGCCGTGTATCGCCGGCGCCGCCTACACGCCGGTCTTCGCCGACTTCACCATCATGGTCGAGGGCATGTCCTCGATGGCCATCGCCTCGCCACGGATGGTGAAGATGGTCACCGGCGAGGACATCGACCTGGAGGCACTCGGCGGCCCGCAGGTCCACGCCACCGAATCCGGCAGCGCCGACCTCGTCGCCCGCGACGAGGAACACGCCCGAGAACTCGTGGCCAACCTCGTCCAGTACCTCCCGAACAACAGCGACGAGGACCCGCCGGAAATCGCCTCGAAACCGCCGAAATACCAGCCCAACGGCATCGACTCCATCGTTCCCCAGGAACCGAACAAGGGCTACGACATGCGCGATGTCATCGACCGCGTGGTCGACCGGGATTCCTTCTTCGAACTCCAACCCGACTACGGCCCCGAGATCATGACCGGCTTCGCCCATCTCGACGGCAAGCCGGTCGGTATCGTCGCCAACCAGCCCGCCGAACGCGCCGGGGCCATCTTCCCCGACGCCGCCGAGAAGGCCGCCCAGTTCGTCTGGAAGTGCGACGCCTACAACATCCCGCTGCTGTACCTCTGTGACACCCCCGGATTCATGGCGGGCTCGCAGGTCGAAAAGGACGGCATTCTGGAGCAGGGCAAGAAGATGATCTACGCCACCAGCGAGGCGACCGTCCCCAAACAGACCGTCGTCGTCCGGAAGGCCTACGGCGCCGGCATCTACGCCATGTCCGGGCCGGCCTACGACCCCGAATCCACCATCGCGCTGCCCTCCGGTGAAATCGGCATCATGGGTCCGGAAGCGGCCATCAACGCCGTCTACGCCCGAAAACTCGCTCAAATCGACGACGAGGAAGAACGCAAGCAAACCGAAAAGGAACTCCGCGAGGAGTTCCGCGAGGACATCGACGTCCGGCGGATGGCCAGCGAGGTCGTCATCGACGAGATCATCCCGCCCTCCTCGCTGCGCGAGGAGTTGACCACGCGGTTCCGGTTCTACGAGGACGTCGAGAAGGACCGGCCCTCGAAGAAACACGGCACGGTCCTCTGATACGCACCGCCCTCCGTCGACGGCGGCGTTTTTTACGCTGAGTTGCCCGGTACACTCTTGTCGTTTTGTTCGAACGACTAGACGAAGATGGGCTCCGTTCAGGACCTCCTCCCGTCGTTACTCCCGGATACCATCCGACTGCTCTACGTGGAGGACGACCCCGAATTCGCCGACCTCACCGCCCAGTTCCTCGAATCCGCGGACGACCGACTCTCCGTGCGGACCGTCGAATCCGCCACGGCCGGTCTGGAGGCCTTTGACGAGGACATCGACTGCATCGTCAGCGACTACGACATGCCCAACATGAACGGCATCGAACTGCTCAAGCGCGTCCGCGAGGCGGACCCACGGGTGCCATTCATCCTCTTTACCGGCAAGGGAAGCGAGGCGGTCGCCAGCGAGGCCATCTCCAGCGGCGTGACCGATTACCTCCAGAAGGAGGCGGGCACCGACCAGTACGCAGTCCTCTTGAATCGCGTCATCAACGCCGTGGAGGGGTATCGCGCTCAGCACCGCCTGTATCAGGCGTTCAATTCGCTCTACAGCGCAAAGCAGTCGGTCGGCATCATCGACCCGGACGGCCGGTATCTGTTCGTCAATCCCTCGTATGCGGCGACCTACGGCATGCAACCCGAGGACCTCATCGGGAAGTCGTGGCACCGCCTGTACCCCGACGAGGAGATCGACCGCTTCGAGGAGCAGATCCTCCCGCACCTCGACGAGCACCGGTCGTGGCGGGGGACCGCGACGGCCGTCCGCGCCGACGGGACGCGGATTCGGGAGGAACTCCGCATGAGCCACATCGGCGACGGCGCCCACGTCTGTTTCATAAACGGGACCGAGTAGGTCGGGGGTCGACCCGCGCTACGACCGGCAGGACGAAGGCGTCTCCGACACATCGTCGCATATGATTCGAGAAGGCCAGAAAGCCCCGGATTTCGCGTTACCGGGCGTCGAACGCGGCGACCCCGACGTCTACGAACTCTTCCGGGCCGTCGAGGGCGGGGACGCCGTCCTGCTGTGGTTCTTCCCTGCGACCTTCCTGCCGACGGCGACCGCCGAACTCGCGGCGATTCGGGATGCCGGCTGGCACGACGTCGACGGCCTGCGAGTGTGGGGCATCTCGATGGACAGCATCTACGCGGCGTCGGCCTACGCCGACCAGTACGACCTGCCGATGGCCCTGCTGGGCGACGGCGGGAGCGCCGCCGACTACTACGGCGTCCGGTACGACGAGTGGGAGGGCCACTACGGGCCGCCGAAGCGGGCGGTCTTCCTCGTCGGCGCCGACTGGGACGTCGCCTTCTCGTGGACGACTGGTGACGCCTTCGCGCGGAGTGACCCCTCACCGGTCGAGGCAGTCGCGGACGCGGTAGCGGATGCAGTTCCGGCCGCAGAAACGGACGTCACCGTCGCCTACGATGCCTATTTCGGCTGACCGTCCAGCAGGCGCCGAATCGCCCGGAGTTCCTCGCGCACCTCGCGCCACTGTGCGAGGGTTCCGGGAACCTCGTTGCTGCCGGCGGCGAGACGTTCGATGTCCGCACGGACCTCGTCGGGGTCGTAGATGTCGAAATACCGGAGGTCGGACCCACCGGCAACGTCGACGGTGACGGTCCCGTAGCCGAAGGCAGTCCCGAGAATCCCCTGCGAGGACCTGCTGTTCTGGACGCGGTCGAGTTCGACGGTTCGAACGTCGAGGCCGAGGATTCCGGTTTTGCGATACAGGGCCCGGTTCGTGAGCACGAACCGTGTGTTGACCACGCGGAGGTACGCGTATGCCCCCGGAAGCGGTGCGACCAGCAGGACGGCGAGGGCGAGTCGGTCGACGATGACCGCTCCGGCGACAGCGGTGGCGACGAGCGCGAGGCTGACGAGAATCGCCGGGACGGCGCGCATCAACCGTGGATGTGCCTCCCACGCGACGGTCTCACCGGGGTCGGGCGTAAGCCACGCGTCCGTCATCGCGCTTCGAGTTCCGCGCGGATGGCCCGGAGTTCGTCGAGAACCTCTTCGAGGACTTCGCTTTTGTCGTCGCTGGCCGGTTCCTTCGATTTGACGCGCTTGTTGATGCGCTGCTGGACATCGGCGGGGTCCGGAACCGAGCGAAACCGCATCTCGACGCCGCTGCCGCCGGCCGTCGAGATGTCGACGTTGCCGTAGCCGAAGTAGCCGCCGATGGCCGACTGGCTGTAGGAGGTGTTCTGGACCTTGTCGAAGCCGATTTTCTGGACATCACGCGAGAGGATGCCGGTCTTCTTGTAGAGGCCGGCGTCGGTGACGACGTAGTGAGTGTTCTGGTAGGTGAGATACGCGCCGACGAGGATGGGTATCCCGACGAGGACGAAGGAAAGCGGAATCCCGACGACCAGCGCGGGGACGAGGCTGCTCCGGTGGGGACGACTCGACCAGAGGAGTTCCTCGTCGTCGTCCAGCGTCAACCACTCGAGGGACGGCGAATCGGTGGAGGCGGCAGCCATACGCCGCCGTTGTTCGCCCTCCATTATAAACGCACGCCGACGGTCCGGCGGTCACTCCGGTTTTTTCAGGGAGAGTGCCGTCCGGTCGAACTCGCAGACGAGCGTATCGTCGCCGCCGTCTTCGACCTTATAAGCCTCGACGTGCATCTCGACGATGCCGCGTTCGCCGTCGCTGGTCTCGTGTTTGTCGGTGACCGTCGTCCGCGCGTAGACGGTATCGCCGTGGAAGACGGGATTGGGGTGTTCGACGTTGTCGTAGGAGAGGTTCGCGACGATGGTGCCGTCGGTGGTGTCGGGAATCGAGAGGCCGACCGCGAGGCTCATCGTATACAGGCCGTTGACCAGTCGGTCGCCGAACTGGGTGTCGGCGGCGAAATCCGCGTCCAGATGGAGCGGTTGCTGGTTCATCGTCATATCGCAGAACTGCTGGTTGTCGCTTTCGCTGATGGTGCGTCGCTTCTCGTGTTCGATGGTCTCGCCGACCTCGAACTCCTCGTAGTACAGTCCGGGCATGGGCCGGCCGACGGCGGGCGAAGGCAAAACGATATCGGAGGTGTACGACGCTACTGGCGGTGGTGCTGCTCGCCCTTCGTCGGCTGTGCCCGCAATCGTTCGTTTTCCGGGTAGCGGTGCGGGGTTCGACCGGGCTTCGGCGGCCGTTCAAACGGGCTTCGGAGAGCCGTTCGGAGGGTGGAACACCCCCTCGTATTAACTGGCACAACCTGTGATGCGAGGATAGTTTTTAAGTAGAGTAACTCTTGAACAAGAATCAAGAGAGATGTTATCGGCACTAAAATCAACGGTAGACACCATAGCTGGGGTGATCAATTCTTATATCCCCGCCCCCGCTGCCTTCGTGGCCACTATTCTCGGTATCGTCGCCGTCAGTATCTCCTTGTGGTTGTTCGTTAGCTGGATTTATCGGCCGATGGGCGAACGGCTCGAACCGGTCCTCGAGACGCGTGACGAGATTGCCATCCTCATGCATCCGAACCCCGACCCGGACGCGATGGCATCGGCGATGGGTATCGCCCATCTGGCCTCGATGGTGGATACGGAGTACACGATCCAGTACCCGGGACAGATTCGACATCAGGAAAACCGCGTCTTCGAGAACGTTCTCGACCCCGACTTCGACCGGATAACTCGTGCGGACGAGATCGCGGCCGACGACGTCGTTCTCGTCGACCACAACACGCCACGCGGTTTCGAAGGCATGGATTCGATAATGCCTATCGCCATCATCGACCACCACCCCGGCGACGGAACGGGGCTTGATTTCACCGATAAGCGGACCAACTACGGCTCCTGCGCGAGCATCGTGACCGAGTACCTCCGGGACGTGGGCGTGACGCCAGTTGCACCCGGCGACGTGGACGATGACCCCGGAGACGCCGGGGGGAACGATGCCGATACCTCCATCCTGCCGCCGAATCTCGCCGTCGGACTCATGTACGGCATCCACTCCGATACGGAGCAACTCACCTCGGGAGCCATCGGCGCCGACTACGAAGCCGCCTCGTACCTCTGTCAGGGTGTCGACGAAAAACTCCTCGGTCGTATTGCCAGCCCCGAGATAGATACCGAGATTCTGGCTATCAAGGGCCGCGCCTTCTCCAACCGTGAGAAACGCGGCTCGTTCCTCGTCAGCGACGTCGGTGAGGTCAACAACATCGATGCGATTCCCCAGGCCGTGGACGAACTCATCCGCCTCGAAGGCGTGACCGCCGCCGTCGTTCACGGCTCTCGCGCCGGGATGACCCACGTTTCGGGGCGGTCCCGTGACGACCGGGTCGATATCGGCGCGGCGCTGGAGGCGGTGGCCGCCGAGGTACCCGAAGCCAGCGCTGGCGGCCACTCACGCATGGGCGGCGGGAAGTTCCCCATCCCCGAACTCGTCACCGACGGCGGGAACAGCGACCCGCTGACGGGCCCACCACCGGAGTTCAACGACGACATTTTCGCCGCGCTGGAGGGTGATATCTGATGGTTCACTATCGAGTACGAACGGTATCTGTACGACTCGCTCGTCGCCACGTCGGATGCTCCGGAGGAAACGACGAATGAGCATCAAACTGCTTCGCGGTCGTCCGGAAGAGCGATTCAAGTTCTCCATCGGACTCCTCGCTGGAACCGTCGTTGCGCTTCCCGTGAACGTCCTTACCCTCACCAACTGGGGGTCGTCACCGGTGTTCGGCTACCTCCTCGTGGCGGCCGTCATCGGTTCGCTGGTGTTTCGGAGGCGGGTATTCGTCCTCGGCGTCGGTAGTTCCATCCTCGTTATCAGTCTCCCACAAGTTATCGCGGCGCTTCTCCCGACACCCCTCACGAACTGGCACGTGTCCGCGGGCGTGCTCTGGTTGATAGCGTTGGCCATACTCGGCTGTCTGTATCTCATGCGCGAGGCCGAGACGCGAACGGATGCGGACGTCGATACGCGCTGGCTGTTCCGCTCGCAGGAATAGCGGGGTGCCCTCGACCGGGACATCCTTAACAGGAATCCGGTCGATGGCCCACGTATGGCTCGACGAAGCGTGTTGTTCTCGCCCGGCGACCAGCCGGCATTGATGCATAAGGCACCGAACACGGGGGCCGACACCGTCGTGTTCGACCTCGAAGACGCGGTGGCTCCCGGCCGGAAGGCCGACGGACGTGAGGCAGTCAACGACGTCCTGACGGACTCGGTGTTCGACCCCGACTGTGAGGTCTGTCTCCGGGTCAACGCCGACCCCGCGACGGCCGATGCGGACCTCGAAACCGCGCTGGCCGGCGACCCCCGCGTCGACGCCGTGATGGTGCCCAAAGCCGAGTCGGCCGCAGGGGTTCGGGAGATGGACGAGTTGGTCCGCGAACACGGCTACGACCTGCCGATATTCGCGCTGTGTGAGTCGGCCGCGGGCGTGCTGAACGCCCAGGCAATCGCCGCCACGCCGGCTGTCGATGCGGTCGCCTTCGGCGCCGAGGACCTCTCAGCGGACATCGGGGCGACCCGCACGGAGTCGGGCGAGGAGGTCTCCTATGCCCGCCAGCACGTCGTCCTCGCGGCCGGGGCGGCCGACATCGATGCCATCGATACCGTCTTCACGGACATCGAGGCCACCGACCGACTGGCCGAGGAGACGGCCTTCGCGGCCCAACTGGGCTACGACGGCAAGATGGCCATCCACCCGGGGCAGGTCGGCGTCATCAACGAGGCGTTCACGCCCGCCGAGAGCGACGTCGAGTGGGCAGAGCGGGTTCTCGCGGCCCGCGAGGAGGCCGACGCCGAGGAACGGGGCGTCTTCCGGGTCGACGGCGAGATGATAGACGCGCCGCTGATCGCCCGCGCCGAACGCATCATGGAGCGCCACCGGGCCGCCGAGGAGTAGTCGGCGGTTCGGTTTCGGAAATCACGGAATCGCCCGCGCTTTCCTCACGATTGTTGTTTGGCATTAGGTCGCCACTCTTAAGCGCAGACTAAACGATTGTTCGGATATGTCAGAGGATGTCAACCCTTTTGAGAGCTTGCAGGAGCAGGTGGACGACGCCGCCGCACACCTCGACATCGGCGAGGACACGCTCGAGCGTCTGAAGAACCCCGAACGCGTACTGGAGACGAACCTATCGGTCGAGATGGACGACGGCTCGCTCGGTGTATTCCGGGCCTTCCGCTCGCAGTTCAATGGCGACCGGGGGCCGTACAAGGGCGGTATCCGGTACCATCCCGACGTCTCCCGCGACGAGGTGAAGGCGCTGTCGGGCTGGATGGTTTATAAATGCGCCGTCGTCGACATCCCCTACGGCGGCGGGAAGGGCGGTATCGTCATCGACCCCCACGAGTACTCCGAGAGTGAACTCGAACGCATCACCCGCGCTTTCGCCGAGGAACTGCGGCCGCTCATCGGCGAGGACCGCGACATCCCCGCACCGGACGTCAACACCGGCCAGCGGGAGATGAACTGGATCAAGGACACCTACGAGACGCTGGAGAACACGACCCAACCCGGCGTCGTCACCGGGAAGGCCATCGAGTCGGGCGGTTCTCGCGGCCGCGTCGAGGCGACGGGCCGGTCGACGATGCTCACCGCCCGCGAGGCGTTCGACCTCCTCGGAAAGGACATGACCGGCGCCTCGGTCGCCGTACAGGGCTACGGTAACGCCGGCAGCATCGCCGCACAACTCCTGCAGGACGAACTCGGCGCGAACATCGTCGCGGTCTCCGATTCCTCCGGGGCGGTCTACGACCCGGCCGGCCTCGACGCACACGCCGCCAAGGAACACAAAAACGAGACGGGGTCGGTCACTGGCTTCGGCAGCGACTCCGCCCGGGAATTGACCAACGAGGAACTGCTGACCCTCGACGTCGACCTGCTGGTGCCCGCCGCACTGGAGAACGCCATCGACGCCGACCTCGCCGCGGACGTCGAGGCCGACGTCGTCGTCGAGGCCGCCAACGGGCCGCTGACGCCCGACGCCGACGACGTGCTCGTCGACCGGGACGTCTACGTCTTCCCCGACATCCTCGCCAACGCCGGCGGCGTCACCGTCTCCTACTTCGAGTGGGTCCAGAACCGCCAGCGCTTCTACTGGACCGAGGAGAAGGTCAACGAGGAACTGGAACGCCACATCTGTGAGGCATTCACCGGACTCGTCGACGCCTACGAGGAACACGACCTGCCGAACTTCCGGACGGCCGCCTACGTCGTCGCCCTCGAGCGCGTCCTCTCGGCCTACGAGGAAGCCGGCTCGTGGCCGTAACGCGGTAGCGGCTTCTTTCTAATCGACCATTATCGTCCGTTACGCTGTCGATTCGTTCGGAGCGGCGGCCAATGCGTTGAAATGTGTGCAATGCTAACATACATATATGAGTATCCTGAATCGGGGTGGGGACGGCGACGGTACGGGACCGACGCTGACGGAACTCGTCGAGTTCCTCCCGACGCTCGTCAACGACGACCCGGTCGTCGTCGCCGAAGTGCTTCAGGAGCGATACGGCGACGTCGTCGCGGTGCCGCCGCTGCATCCGGCGCTGGATTCGGAGGTCTATCTCCTGTCGAACCCCGACGACATCCAGTACGTCCTCCAGTCGCATCCCTCGTCGTTTCGCGCCCTCGACGTGCCGGGGTCGCGGGATTTCAGTCGCGTGGTCCGAAACAGTATCGTCAGCCTCCATTCCGACAGCGAGGAGGGGTCGTGGACCCAGCGACTCCGGCTGGTCGCCCCCGAATTCGCCGAGGACGCCGCACAGGACCACGTCCCGGAACTGGCCCAGACCACGCTCGCGACCCTCGGTGAGTTCGCCGATGGCCTCCCGGGGCAGGTGAGTGCGGGCGACCCCTCGACGGTGCCGGACGGCGCTCGGGTGTGGACGCCCGATAGCGACGGCGTCCGTCTGCTGCCCGCCATGCGCCGACTGACGCTCCGGTTGCTCGGCGTCTCGCTTTTCGGCCGGGACATGCGCGCCCACGAGGTCGAGGTCATTCAGGCGGTTCACACTCTCCGGTCGCTGTTCAAGCGGCGACAGCTCCATCTCGTCACCAGTTACATGACCCGACAGCTACCGAACCGGGTGCCGTTGCCGGGATGGGTCCACCGACCGCTCGGGGTCGACCCACACATCCGGCTGACCGGCCGCCACGAGCGCCAAACGAGGGAAGCCGTCGAGACCCTCCATGCCGCCGCCAGCGACGTCGTCGCCCGACGGGAGCGAACACCGCTGGTCTTCGACGACGCGCTCGGCGCGTGGCTCCGCCGGCGGGACCACGTCACCGGCGAACACGTTCCGCCGGAGGCGCTCCGACAGGAGGTGATGGGCCTGCTCATCGCCGGGCACGCGACGATGAGTGCCGGTCTGACGTGGGCGTGGTACCTGCTCGCGGCCCGCCCCGACGTACAGGAGCGCATCCACGAGGAGGCCCGAGAGACGACGCTTCTGGCCGGGACGGAGACGCTGGGCGACGGCCGGTTCGAGAGCGACAGCGTCAGCACCTGCCACCCCGTCGAGGGCGCGGTGTTTCTGGACTCGATTCCATACACCGAGCGCGTCTGGAAGGAGACGCTCCGGCTCTATCCGGCCCTGCCGATATTCGGACGGACCGTCGCCGACCCCGTGGAGTTCGACGGTACCGAGGTCGATGCCGGCAGTCACGTCCTGACGAGTCCCTACGTCGTCCACCGCGACGAGCGCTGGTGGGACGACCCCGAGGCGTTCGACCCCTCGCGGTTCGACGGCGACGACGACCGGCCGTCGTTCGCCTACTTCCCCTTCTCGGGGGGCCGTCACGCCTGTCTCGGCGAGGCCATCGCCACGACGGAGGCGGCGACGGTGCTGGCGACGACGCTCGCCACCCACCGCATCGAGTTCGCCGGCCCCGACGTCGAGGACCCACACGAGGCCCCCGAGGTCGGCGTCGACTCCGCCATCAACCTCCAACCCGACCGGGATATCGTCGTCCGATTCGTGCCGCGTGAGGCATGAGAGGGACACGAGAGAAGGGTCGTACGCGGCAGTCCGCGGTCGAGGGTCAGAGGGGCCCGCGTCGCCGCCGAGCGACGCCGCGTCCGGTGTCCTGACTACCCGACCCGAGGAGGCCAGTCGTCGAGAACTCGTCTCCGGCAGTCACGGCGCCCCCGCGGCCGCCAGCGCGCGGCACGGCTCGGCGCTCGCCGGTAATTCGTTACGACAAGCCTCTCAGAGGGTGAACTCGTCGCCCTCGTCGTCCTGTCGGGCGGCGGGGTCCTGCTGGTCGTCGGTCATCTGGGTGAAGAGTTGCTCCTCGTCGTCTTCCTCCTCGGTCGGCGCATACGCGGACACGCCCATCGTGAGGAGTTCCTCGACCGCCTGCTCGCGGTTGAGGAACTCGCCTTGGCTGACGAGGCGGTCGATCTCGCTGTCGATGCGGTCAGGCAGCGACACTTCTACGTCTGGCATATCTACCGGTTCGAGACTCACGGGCCTAAACCCTTGGTTCCCCCACCCGCTCCTGCCGAGGTGGGAAACGTACTTGTCGGTCGCAACCCTGTGCTAGTACATCATGGCACACACCGAACCGGACAGGGAGCCTCGGGTTTCCGTGGTCCGGACCGTGACCGAGTCGGTGACCGCCCAGCGGCGGATAATCGCCGCCATCGCGGTCGCCTTCGGGGTCGTTGCCTTCGTGTGTCTGCAGACCTCGCTCGGCTCTACGGTCGCCGTCTGTCTCGCGTCGGTCGGCACCGCCGGCGCCGTGTTCACGAGCGGCATCCTGCTGGTCTGTCACGCGTACGGTCACGTCGTCGAGTGTGCCTCCGGCCCCTCCTGTGAGTGTGAACGCTGTGGCCGGCCGATGGACGACTGGAACTGACCGTCCCGGTTCGCCGAACCGGCCGGAGTCGGGAGTGGTGTTTACGGGCCTGCCCGTCGAACCTCGGCTCGATGTACACGGGCCGTTTCCCACGACCGGGCTCCATCCGAACCAGACGGGGGCCGCCGGTCGACTTCGAGGACGATGCCGGACGGGAGATAGCGCTGCGGGCCTTCGGTGATGGGCCCGTCGACGACGAGCGGGACGCCCTCGTCGACATGTATCTCGGTTTCGACCCCAGCCACCGCTCGCTCGGCATTCCGCCGGTCCGGGAATCGCGGATTCGGAAGTGGCAGGACAAACTACTCGGTGGCTACTGCGTCCTCGCGTGGCACCGCGAGCGAGCGGTCGGACAGGCGGTGCTCGTCGAGGACGAACACGGCGCCCACGAACTGGCCATCTTCGTCCATCAGGCGTACCACCACGCGGGCATCGGCACCCGACTCATGAAGGCGTTGCTCGCCTACGGCAAACGGCAGGGCGTCGAGGACGTCTGGCTGCTCGTCGAGCGGTCGAACCGCCCCGCACGACGACTGTACGACGACGTCGGGTTCGTCGTCACCGAAGACCAGGGCCACGCCGTCGTGATGGCGATGTCGTTGTGAGGCAGGCGTTTCGACAATCGTCGTAGAAAGCTTTAGTAATAGTCGATTCATCGCCCGGAATATGACACTCGACGACCTTCCGACCGAGCGGAAGAAACTGGTGTATCTCTACCTCCGAGAGTACGGCGAGGCGACGGCCGACGAACTCCGGGAGGCGCTCGGACTTCGACTGTTGACGCTGCTGCCGATCCTCTCGGACCTCGAATCCGAAGCCGTGGTCGAGCGGCGCGATGACGCCTACACCGTGGCGTAGCCCTCCCGTTTTCAGGTACCCTCACTTCGAGTTCGCCGGTATCCACGACCCACCCGAGTAGAGAGCCACCAGTTCGGTGTGGGTCACCCGCGGTACTCGTCTACCGCTGCGTACGAATCCTCGAAACGGGGATTCAGGCTCCGGGTATATATTCTCGCTTGTCCTACCGGGCACATGAGATACCGGCTTCTACCCTTCATCTCCGGACTCGTCCTCGGCGTGGTCGTCGGCGCCCTGTTGATGCAGGCCATGACACCGCCGCTTTCCGGCACGAGCGTTCCGTCCCACGGCCTGACGACTGCGACAGGATGTGCGGACGCGGAGGAACCACGCGCTTGGGTGGGGCACGTCCCCGACGCCGACTACCGGGCCGTCTATCTGACGAACTATACATTCGTCCACGACGAGCCTGACATCGAGATTCGCGCCGAACTCACCGAATCCGACCCGGGCGCGTGGGTCCTCGCGGTGACGACGACACCGGCCGACGGCGACAAGGAGATTCCCGAGGACTGCCAGCCCCGGACGCGACTCGATGCGTCGGTCGCTCTGCCGACGGACGCCGAGTCGTTGCGGATCACGCTCGATGGTGAACCCGTCACCGAGGTCGAGACGACCGCGAACACCACACGTTTCCGCTATCTCGACGAGTAGTCGGAACCGTCCGTAGCGGTCACGCCGAACGGCGTCGTCTGTTGAACGCCCTGGCCGCTATGAAGACGTAGAACGCGCCGATGAGACGGATATCGGTCGTGAACCGGTCGTGCCACTCGACTTGCTCCGGCTGCTCGTAGAGGAAGGTGGCAGCCAGCCGAGGATACAGGTCGGGAAATGCCAGTACGATGCCCCCAAAGATACCGGTCAGGTTCATCGTCCAGGCATAGGCCTTTCCGCCGGCCAAACTGGCGACTACGATGCCAACGCCCTCTGCTCGCATCGCCGGTCCGACCCACGGCTTGATTATCGACTCGTCGGGGTTCTTGAGGGCCAGCCGTTCGAAAACGCCGAGTACTCTGTCTGGAACCAGAGCCGTGAGGACGCCGATGAACCCGACTAGCAGCCGTATCATACGCCCCCAGTACGGCTCATCCCCGCTTAATTATACGCCGTTTTCCACATACGGAATCCCGGTATAGTCTAGCTTCGGCGACCCGAAACGCGATGCCACGCTCCCGAGAACGGCCCACACACGGCGATTTGTTGACCGCCGCCCACTTAGCCGGCCGTCAGCGCACGGATGCCGTCGATCACGAGCCTGTCGAGCGCGTGGGCCGCGATGCTGTAGGCGAGGAAGAACACGACCATCAGGAAGAACGCGAGCACGTCGAAGGCCCCGGCATCGATCGTGGCGACGACGGGAATCAACGACAGCAGGGCCTCGACAGCGGCTTCGAAGGTCGCCGCCGCGACGGCGGCCCCGGCGACGAACGCCAGCAGATAGCCCGCCGTTCGAAGCGACCACGGGGAGACCCTCGACCACACGCGTAGTTGGAGGTCCTCGTACGTGAGGAAACCGAGCGCTGCGAGTTGGCGGCGCGCCTGATCGATGACGGTCACCGCGAGTACGAACCACAGCGCTGCCGCGAGCCCGAGTCGGATGACCGACGGCGACAGGTCGAGGACCGTCTCGCTGAACACCGTGACGACGGCCGGCGTCACGCGGCCCACGATGACGTAGAACAGAAGGTAGCCAAGGACTGCCTCTATCGGTCCGTACGCCGGAAACTGGCGGTCCTCCTCGACGTGTCGCGACGTGTCCACCCCAGACCGGCTCATACGTGACCGGAGAACAGCCAGCGTCTTCAAGCCCGAGGGCGCTTCCGGGGGCGAGCAGTAGTTCGCGGACGGCCCCGAGACCCGGGAACGACGGCTCGCACTTATAGCGAATCAGGTCATACATCGAGTCCAATGAAAAGCGCTCATCAGAGGACGCACGATGGATTCACGGAATCGTGGATCCTCCGCGTTGTCGGCCATCTAGCCGCGGGGCTCCGGGGCCGTTCGGGGCGCCACGGTCCGCGAAGGGAGACGTCATGAACCGACACGAATTCATCGACGTTGCGACGATTATCGCCGGTTCGCTCGTCCTTCGAGGCGGTGGGTTCTTTTCACGGTCGCTGGAGAGCGACCCGATTGACGACGTCGTGGCCAACACCGCGAGTACCGTCGGAAACCTCCGACCGACGACCCCGCGGGAGGTGACTGCTACGGGTCCTGCCGGCGAGTTCCACGCGGGATATCTGGTCCATCGGTGGGTCGGAAGTGACGCTCCCACGCTGCTGTATCACCACGGGAGCGGCGAGGACCCGTTCGATTTCGGCAGGCTCAGTTCGAATTCCTTTCAGCGGTTGTTGGCCACGGACTCGGGCTTCGACCTCAACCTGATCGCGATTCGTGCGCCGTTCCACGGCGGTTCGAGCAGCGAATACGTTGAGGCGATGGGCGGACTGAAGAACTTCGTGGGGATGCTCGCTGCCTCGACGGCACTCATGCAGGCGCTTACCGAGCGGCTTCGTGAAGTCGGCTGTCCGGCAGTTCTCGCATCGGGTATCAGTCTCGGTGGGTGGGTTGTCAATCTTCATCGCGCGTACTACGGGGGTCTCGACCGGTATGTTCCGATCTTCGCCGGCGCGAGGCTCGACGACCTGTTCGTTTCCTCCGTCTACCGAAAACTCGTCGCCGACTCGGCGCGTGGCCGACCCGAGAGACTGGCCGAGGCGCTCGACTTCGAGCAGGATTTCGTCGCCGTCGATGTCGACGACTGTGACCCGCTGTTGGCCCGCTACGACCGAATCATCGAGTTCGAAACCCAGCGACCCTGTTACGATGGCTTCGAGGTCGACGTACTGGAGAAGGGCCACATCACCGGGTCGCTCGCGACCGATGCGCTACGGGCCCATATCCGACGGTCGGTGTCCGCCGTCCAACACGGACCGTGATTCGACGCGACAACGATTATGCGACTGGCGGGGTAACGAGTCGGCCGTTATCGAGGCCACCGACTGCATGAAGCTATTCGAATTCGCTCGCGAGCGCCGATGATCGATTTCATCCCCGTCCGGGACCGCGGATACGTCGCGGCCATCGTCGCCGGCCTCTCGTTTTTCGTCGCCGGCCTCTCGTTTTTCGTCGCCGGCCTCTCGTTTTTCGTCGCCGGCCTCTCGTTTTTCGTCGCCGCTCTCTATCCGATGGAGTGGCGGATCGAGGAGTTCAGCACCGTCATGGCCGCCGCGATGGTGCCGGAGAGACGAGCGAACGCCGCCCGCGATACGAGAGGTACCGACTTGTCCGAATGGTTCTGACTATCGCGACACACGTAAACAAGCTAATATATACACGTTGATAAGACATCCATTATAGATTTATCTATTTAGTGTGAAACATTCATATTATGTCGAACACGCGGATACCATTGATCGACGAGCATCCGGTCGCGGCGTTCTTCGTGGGCGCGTATCTGTACACGTGGGTCATCTCGGCGCCGACCGTGTTCATGGAGCCCAGTTGGTCCGCGGCGATACTCATGTACGTCGGCAGTTTCGGCGCGCCGGTGAGCGCAGCGGCGGTGACGTGGCTTCGGGGCGACGACGTCAGGGCGTGGGCCCGACAGATCACCAGATGGCGCGTCGGCTGGTACTGGTGGGTCGTCGCCTTCGGGCTTCCACTCGCCATCGTCGGCGTCGTCACCGCCGTCCTCCTCGGCGTCGGCGGCCCGGTCGATATCGACCAGTTCGGTGCATCGCCCGTCCTGATTCTCGTCATCTTCGTGTTCGGCATGACGGTCAGCGGTGGCCTCAACGAGGAACCCGGCTGGCGCGGGTTCGCTCAGCCTCGGCTGAACGACCGGTACAGCGCCCTGACGGCGAGTCTCATTATCGGCGTCGTCTGGGCCGGCTGGCATCTCCCGTACTTCTTCATCCCCGTCGCACCCCACTCCGGGTTCACGGTCGTCAATCAGGTCGGGTGGTTCGTCGGCATCCTCCTGTTGTCGGTCATCCTCGCGTGGGCCTACAACGGGACCGGAAGCGTGCTCATCGTGATGGTGCTCCACGCCATGGCGAACACCGCCGATGTCCTCCTGCCGCTGGCGCCGGACCTGATCCTCGTCGACGGCGTCATCGACGAAACCGCGGTCGGAACGGTCGTGGTGGTACAGCTCGGTGTCCAACTGCTCGTCGTCGTCGCCCTCGTTGCGTACTACGGGCGCGAGAAACTGGCTCGCGGCGAGATTCCGGGCGCGGCCGACGCCGGCGGCCGCGACAGCGCGACCGAATGACCCGCCACGTCGTCGGCCGGACTGGGTCGCGACTGGGATTCCCGGCGACGACATCTAGCCGCCCGCACGGGACTCCGTCGGATGTGGCAGAACGCGGGAGCGGAGACTACGCCGTTGTCGAACCCCTATCGCCCGAGTGACACGTAACGTGATGCGTGAGGTGCCCGTCGGCCGCGATGTGGGTTCGGACCCGATGGGCCTCGCAGAGGTCGGTGTTCCAGTAGCTCCGCGACTCGCCGCGGTCGGGGAGTTCGACGACGATGGTGTACTCCCCTGCCGGGAAATCGTCGCTGAATCCCCGTCCTTCCCCCGGACCGAGCGTGAAGGATTGTTCGAAGACCGTAGCGTCGGTACCGTCCGTCACGACGATTCGTACGTCGTATGCCCGGTCGTGGTCGTTCTGGACAGTCACTTCGAGGTCGTACCGAGGCTGATCCTCGGGGAGAACGTCGTCGATACACCCAGCGAAACCCGCTGCTGCCGACACAGTGAGGCCCGACAGAAGCGTTCGGCGATGCATACCCACTACTCGCCTGCACGAGTGATGAGTCTTTAGTCGTCCCGACTCCGAAATCGACGCCCGATTTACGACGGGGGCGCCGCTCGTGGGAGCGAGCACTCCGGAACCGCTGAAGACCACGCTCGTAAGTGTCTTCGATAATCGGCACTTATTCGGTGACCGGTAGGTCGTGATTCGAACCGCTGGTCTTGGACGTGCCGACGTCCGCGCTTAAAAACGACGCAGCATCTCGACACCGGAGAACGATACAGGCGTTATATAATCTCTTTGGCCGTATTTCTGGTATGTCCTCGATATCTGCCCGGCGGATTCCGACCAGCCAGTTCCTCCTCGGCGCGCTCGTCGTGCTCGTTGGGGTCTTGCTCCTGCTCAACACCACGGGAGTCCTCCCGGTCGAAAACGCGTTGTTGTATGTCCCATCGCTGTTCGTCGTCGTTGGCCTGTGGGCGCTCGTTCAGAGCCGGCTTCGGAACATCGTCGGTCCGCTCGTCCTGATCGGCGTGGCCGGCGCGGCGCAGCTGGTCGTCCTCGGCTATGTCACGGCCGACCAGGTCGTCGTCTACTGGCCACTCCTCGTAATCGCGGTCGGCCTGTCGATTCTGCTGGGACAGTTCCGGTCGCGGATGGCCCACACCGAAGACGCGTTCACGTCGGCGTTCGCCGCCTTCGGTGGCGTCGAGAAGCGTAATTCCTCGAAGGAGTTCACCGGTGCCGACCTGACTGCGCTGTTCGGCGGAACCGAACTCGATCTCCGGGACGCCAGGGTCACCGACCGCCCGGCACAGATCAACGCCGTCGCCATGTTCGGTGGCGTCGAGATCGTCGTTCCCCGCGAGTGGAACGTTCGTCTGGACGTCCTGCCCATCCTCGGTGGGGCATCCGACGACCGCCCGCGTCGAGACGGCGAACACGACGAGGTCGACCTCGTGGTAACCGGCTTCGCAGCGTTCGGCGGTGTCTCGGTTACGGACTGATTACCCGACTAGACGGTCCCTATTTTTGGGAACAATCGCGCTGATATATCTATGCTGGCTCGTTTTATAAGCCATGATAGCGAGAACCACCATTTTCGAAGCGGTCGGCTCCAGACCGTCCCTCCGTCCCCCACAGCGACAAGCGGCTCGGCCGCAAACCGGAGGATGGGCGGAATGACCGCGTCGACCCGTCGGCGGGTGAGCGTCCTGTTTCTCGCTGTCGTCCTCGTCGTGAGTCTGGTTCCCGGACTCGCCGCGGCACAGAGCGGTCTCGGCGGGAATATCGTCGTCGAAGAGGGCGAAACGGTCTCGGAAGTGAACGCGGTCGGCGGCGCCGTAATCATCCACGGGACCGTGACCGGCGACGTAAGCGGCGCGGCCGGTTCCGTGCTCGTAACCGGTACCGTGGAGGGAGACCTCAACGTCGCGACGGGCGACCTGCGAATCGCCGGCAACGTAGGGGGCGATGTCTCGGCCGGTGCCGGGCGCGTCCACCTCGTGGAGGGCGCAGCCGTGGACGGGAACTTCGACGTCGGGGCCGGCGACGTTCGCATCGACGGTAGCATCGGCGGCGATGCGAGAATCGGTGCCGAGACGATTCGACTGGGAGAGACGGCCTCGGTCGGCGGGTCGCTGACCTACGATGGCAGACTCGAAGGCAACCGCAACGCCGTCGCGGGCGACATCACACGCGACAGGACGCTCGGCCCGACGACCGTCACCGAACTCCGGCCGCTGGCGTCGTGGGTGACCGCCGTCTACGCCTTCGTCGCCAACCTACTGCTTGGGGGTATCCTGCTCGCCCTGTTCCCGCGGTTCTCGGAGGGTGTCGCCGACCGAGTGCGTACTGACCCCGTCAGAGCCGGCCTCGTCGGCGTGGGCGTCCTCGTCGGAATCCCGCTAGCGCTCGTGGCGATTACACTCACCATCGTCGGAATCCCGCTGGCGCTCGTCGGCGCCCTCCTGTTCCTGTTCGTCCTCTGGGTCGGGCTAGTATACGGCCGATTCGCACTCGGCATGTGGCTCCTCTCGGCCGTGGCTCCCGGACAGGCGGAGGCGGAAACGGACGATGAAGAACGACTCGGTGGGGTCGCCCCAAAGTGGGTCGCGCTGGTCCTCGGCCTGCTCGCCGGCGGGATACTCGCGTTACTCCCCGTCGTCGGGGAGCTTATAAACCTCCTGCTCGGCCTGCTCGGTCTGGGAGCGGTAGCGCTCGGCGTCTACGGACGCCGCCGCCAGCGAGGGCCACTCCCGACCGACGCGCCCGCCGAAGGGGCAATGTGATGGTCCTCTGTCTGATCAATCCGGAACGTGTCGCGAAAACATGGGCGCTGCAGGGATTCCCGCCCAGTCTGCCGGGCCCAAACCACGGGACGGCTCCCGGACGCCGACGCGCGGTCTCTGGGAACGACCAATGCCAACCGACGAACTCGAACCCATCGACCCCGAGACCGCACTTGAGATGTACCTCTCCGCGCGCGAGCGGGAGATCGCCCAATCGACCCTCCGAGCCCACCGCTCGCGGCTAGGCCACTTTCTCAGGTGGTGCGACGAGCAGGACATCGACAACCTGAACGTTCTCACCGGTCGCGACATCCACGAGTACCGACTGTGGCGACGCAACGAGGGTGACCTCTCAACGTCGACCGAGAAGACCCAGATGGACACCGTTCGCGTGTTCGTTCGCTGGCTCGGCACCATCGACGCCGTCGACGGCGATCTCCACGCCAAGGTGCAATCACCGACGCTCACCGGCGGCGACAACGTCCGGGACGTCCGCGTCGAGGCTGATGAGGCAGCTTCCATCCTGGAGTACTACTCAACCTACGAGTACGCCAGTCTCTCCCACGTCACCATCGCTCTCCTGTGGCAGACGATGATGCGCCGAAGCGCCATCCGGGCACTCGACGTGGATGACTACGACTCCGACGAGCAGTACCTGCACGTCGAACATCGTCCCGAGACGGATACCCCTGTCAAGAACGGCGAGGATGGCGAACGGTACATCGCACTTCGCGATGACACCTGTTCACTCTTGGACGATTGGCTGGCGAATCAGCGACCCGACGTCACCGACGAGTACGGCCGCGAACCGCTGCTCGCGACCAGTCAAGGCCGTCCACACGTCAACACCATTCAGAAGTACGTCTACGGCGTGACGAGGCCCTGCATCCGTGGTGATGGCTGCCCGCACGACAGGTCGCCCGAGGACTGCGACGCAGCCCAAGCCGTCAATAGAGCCTACGACTGTCCCTCCAGCGTTAGTCCTCATGCTGTCCGGCGAGGTTCGATCACCAACCATCTCAACACGGAAATGCCGGAGGAAGTCGTCAGCGACCGCGCGGACGTGACGAAGCGCGTGCTGGAGTTGCACTACGACCGACGAAGCGAACAGGAGAAGATGGAGCAACGACGAGAGTACCTCTGAGATTAGTTACCGGTGGAAGCCTCTATGGGGTTTCATCTATCTGATGGGGGTTCCTGCTGAGTCCCGGCGTGAATTTTATCAAGGGGGCCTTGGACGCACGCCTATGCGAAAGCCCTCCATCTTCCGGGACGCGAACCAGCAGCTACGGCGACCGTTCCGCCTCGTCTGGAACGACACCGACCGACGGCCCCGCTTTCCCATTCGCCTCGTCGCCGCCTTCGTGTTGTTCGTCGTGCTGGCAGGGGCTGGAAACCAGTTTCGTCCGACGCTGCTGGCGGGTGACAGTCCCCTCATCAGGACGATTAATATGATCGGGCGACAGCTCCCCAACGCAGTCGGGCTCACCCTTGCGGTCGTCATCGCCGCGTTCGTGCTTGATCGGCGACGCCTCACCGATCTTGGGCTACAGGTTGATCGAGGATGGTGGCATGGGCTTGCTGGGGGCACCGTCCTCGGTGTTGGTATCACACTACTGGCGGTCAGTGTTGGCCTCGTTGTGGGGTACTACGAATTCGCGGGCGTCGCCTCAATACCCTCAATACTCGTCTGGCTACTGCTGGCTGTTGGCGGCGCTGTCTTCCAGTTGATTTTCGTTATCCCGGAGGAACTGTTCGTCCGTGGATACCTCATCACCAACATAATAGAGGGCTTCGAAGGCATACAACAGATGCCACGATGGGTGGCTGCTGGAATCGGAATCGTCGCAGCCTCCGGGGTGTTTTACATGACGCATGCGGCCGGAAAAGGTCTCATGGTCGGGCTCCAGATGGGTGGCTTATCGCTCCTGTTAGGACTCGGCTACGTGCTGAGTGGTGATCTCTCGGTACCAATCGGTATCCACTTCGGGTTCAACTTCGCGGGGGTACTCGCTGGGACGAATGCTCAGCAGGCGAGTCTCTTCGAGATAACGAGCCAAACGACAGTACAGGACTCGCTTGCACTTCCACTCGAGTCGGTCGTCGTCCGTCTGCTGGGTGCCGTCATCGGCATCGGGCTGGTCGTGGCGTGGTATTACAGCGTCCGTGGGCGACTGCGGGTCGCTTCACTCATGACTCGGCCAACGCTTCGCTGGAAATCAGCAGATGACGCGTCGGATACGTGAACTGACTTGCAGCTTCGGTATTCAGAGACCGTTCTCGGCCAACGTGGTCGTTCAGCAGACGTACGAACGCTGAATGGATGTCACCCAATGCCTTAGTGAGCGGGCCGAGGGGGTGGGGTATGGAGCCCAAAGACTACGCCATATTGTTCGCTCTCGATGTAATCGCGACGGTCGTCGGAATCTTCGTCTATCTCGGTATCGGCGGATCGTTCTGACGGCCGCGTTCGCCTTTCGTTTCAAGCCCCCCGATTTCAGTCGGGAGAGCGGTCGGCGTACTGTCGATTCACACGTTTCATCGATTAGTCAGTCGATGTGAACCACCATCGGTAACTTATTGCGGTCAGAACGGGGGCGTCACAGGGATGTCCCTCCAGAAAGCCCTCCTTCTCGAACTGTTTTCGATTCTGCTCGTCCTCTATGGAGGATTTACGGTAATGGCCACTGACCTGACCAGCGAATTGTGGGCGCTCCACGTGGGGTTCTACCTCGGTCTCCTCGTACTCATCTATGGACTGGTCGGCGTCGAGATCGGACGAGTAGCCGACGGCGATGCGTAAGCGAGATTCCGTCACGTCTTCGCAGAGAACCCTCCGACCGCATCTATCAGTCACAGTTTGGCGAGTTCATCCCACAACTGGTCTGAGTACAGAGGGACACCGTACTTTGACTCGTAGCCGCCGACGACAGAAACCTGGCTGCAAGCCTTCTCTGTCTGGTGGGATTCACCGAGACGTATAAAAATCACACATCCATTTTTTCAAAAACGATGCCCACGAGGAAGATGAGTCGCCGTGAAATCGACGATTTTCTCGAAGAACGGGGGGCGGGAGTACTCTCCCTGACACGTGAGACAGACACATACGCAGTTCCTGAGTCCTTTGGCTATGACGGTGACCACCTCTATTTTCAGTTCATCTACGACGAAGACAGCCGAAAGATGGCATTCATGGAAACGACGGATACCGTAACGTTCACGGCCTTTACTGAAACGCCGCCACAGAGTGTCATTGTTCGTGGAACGCTGGAGCGGATTCCTGCCGATGATGAGCTTCTCGCTACAGAGGCCATCGCCGAAAATTCGGAACTCCCGACGCTTAACGTGCTTCCTGACCGCCAGTTCGAAGACCTCACTACCGAGTACTATCGGCTCGTTCCCGGGGAACGATCCGGTCGGAAGTTCGGCGCCGATTTCGTCTAACTCACCACCGGTTCAGTTTAACGTCAGAATTCCCCATCCATATATTTTCATATGTATTTGCTTAATAATCCATCAGTTATGCATTAGGAGTGTCGCTGAATGTTTTAAACCAACACTTTAACTAAACCTGTGTCAACCATATATAATAATGGCAGATACACTTCTTCGGGGGGCTAGTGAGGCACTTGATGAACAACGCCTCATTGCCGATGTCGGGGAGGAGGTAAACGTCCTCCACATCGAAGACGACCGAAGTTTCGCTGATCTCGTTTCAACGTTTCTCCAACGCGAGCACGACTACTTCAACGTCGAGACCGAGACCCATCCTCGAGACGGACTCGAATATCTCAAAAACGAGGATGTGGACTGCGTCGTCAGCGACTACGAGATGCCGGAGGTGGACGGGTTGGACGTGCTCGAACGAGTACGAGACGAGTATCCGGATATGCCGTTCATCCTGTTTACCGGCAAGGGAAGCGAGGAAATCGCGAGCGAAGCCATCTCCAAGGGCGTCACCGAATACTTGCAGAAGGGCGGCGGCACCGAGCAGTACGAGGTACTGGCCAATCGTATCGAACAGGCAGTCGCCCGATACCGAGCCGAACGGCAGGTAACCCGAGGGTTTCACGCTATCGAAACCGCACACGACGGCATCAGCCTCCTCGACGACGACGGGCAGTTCATCTACGTCAACGAGGCCTACGCCAACATTACTGGGTACGGCCGCGATGAGTTGCTCGGCAGCCACTGGGACGTCTTGTACCCGGACGACGAACTGGATCGAGCCTACGAGGAGATGCTTCCCGAGGCTCGAGAGAACGAATGGAAAGGACGGACAGTCTACAGGCGGAAGGACGGCGATCTGGTCGATGTCGATCACCGACTCACCTACACGACGGATAACACGTTGATTTGCACTATCGCCGACGTGTCGGAGGCAGAGGAGGTACGGGCGGAACTGTCGTTGAAGGAACGCGCGATGAACGAAGCGCCGGTCGGCATCACGATTACAGACCCCGCCCAAGAGGACAATCCGATTATCTATGCGAACGACAAGTTCGTCGAACTGACCGGCTACTTCCGTAAAGACATCATCGGTCGGAACTGCCGGTTCTTGCAGGGCGTGGAGACCCGGGAGGAACTGCGAGCGGAGATGCGGGAGGCAATCGACAACGCCGACCCCGTCACCGTCGAGTTGCGGAACTACCGAAACGACGGCGAGATGTTCTGGAACCGCGTTAGCCTCGCGCCGATTCTCGACGAGGGCGGAACGCCCGACTACTTCGTCGGCTTCCAGCAGGATGTGACCAAACGCCGCGAGTTACAAGAGCGACACGAGGAGTGGATTCGGATGATGCAGGGGTTCGGGCAAGTGCTGGCACACGACCTGCAGACGCCACTCGACGTAATCCAGGGACGCATAGAGTTGGCGCAGGAAACAGGAGTTGTCGACCATCTCGAGGATGTAGAAGAGACGCTCGACCGAGTGGAGGAGTTGACCGAAGATTTGGCCGACGTGATGCAGACCGGGGAATTAGTGAGCGACAGGGAGTCCGTCGACGTAGCTGAATTGGCCGAGGACGTGTGGCACACGCTGGATGCGAGGGACGCATCGCTGGACGTAGATAGCGAAATCTCGGACGTGTACGCCGACGAGAGAGCGTTGCAAAGGATGCTAGAGAACTTGCTGGGGAATTCACTGGAGCACGGTGAGGAGGATGTGACGGTTCACGTAGGCGGACTGGACGACAAAAACGGATTTTATATAGAGGACGATGGCCCCGGAATCCCGGTAGACGAGCGGGACGACGTGTTCATACCGGGTTTCACCACGAAGGAGGGGGGTACTGGATTCGGGATGGCGAGCGTAGCCCAACTCGTCGCCGCCCACGGGTGGCGGATTCGGGTACGGGATGGCATCGACGGTGGCGCGCGGTTCGAAGTCTTCGACACCGAGGAATGACCCTACTCGTGGATTCCTGCGAGTTGTGTTGGTCTCTGGATTCGTTCGACGCTCAGGGGTCGAGATTGATATTCAGTCGGCCGGCGTACGTCTACCACAAGTAGCCGATGAACACGATACCGCCCCCGAAACACCAGCGTAATATAGAATAGATACGGTTTCAAAATCGTGATGGCTCTAGGGTCGCCGCGACGTGAGGTTACTGCGGGTGGGGTTGTCCTGATCGGCTGTCTCACCGTTCTCGCTCATCTCTATCACCTACGTATCGAGGAGAGCATCCACAGCAGATTGCTGGGGGTCGTCTTCCCACTCATCCTGTCAAGCATACTCGTGTTCGCTGGTATCTGGCTGTATCGGAGCCCACTCGAGAGTTCGTATACGGCTCGGGTCGCGGCATGGACGGGCATCGGCCTTTTCGGCGGCGTCGCGTTCGGCTATCCGGTCGTACCGTATCAGGCCGTACATGGAATCACAGTTGCCGATATTCCGTTCCTCATGGTAAACTGGGCGACGACGGGCGCCCTCGGCGGGTTTCTAATCGGTATTTACAACGCTCGCCATCGGCAGTACCGGGATGCGTTAGAAGCCGAACGGGCGGAACTCGCCGCCCGCGAGCGGGAGCTGGAACGCCAAAACGAACGGTTAGAGCGGTTTACTCACATCGTCTCCCACGACTTGCGCAACCCGCTTACCGTTGCCGCGGGCCGCCTCGAACTCGCCCGACAGGACGGCGATAGCGAGCATCTGGACGCCATGGAGACAGCCCTCGAACGCATGGAAACGCTCATTGACGAATTACTGGCCCTCGCCCGGCAGGAACAGACCATCGATGACACTGACTGGGTGAGCCTGTCGATGGTTGCGAACAACGCGTGGGCGACCGTGGACACGAAAGCGGCGACGCTCCAGGTCGACGACGACGACCTGACAGTCAAGGCCGACTCCGGTCGGCTCCAGCAACTCTTTGAAAACCTCTTTCGTAACGCGATTGATCACGCCGGAGAGGATGTTACCGTTCGCGTAGGTGGGCTTTCCGACACGGCCGGATTCTATGTCGCCGATACCGGGCCGGGAATCCCCGAGGCCGAGCGAGACGACGTGTTCACCTACGGGTACTCGACGGCGGAGGACGGGACGGGCTTCGGGTTGGCAATCGTCTCCGAGATTGCCGAAGCGCATGGCTGGGAGATAACGCTGACCGACAGCGAGGAAGGCGGTACGAGGTTCGAAATCAGCGGAACCGATGTCCGTAACTCGGAGAACCGTTCGCTCAACGAGTGATTGAGACGTAAGTTCAGGGTCGCTTCTACGTTCGCCGGCCGAGTTGCGGCCCCATCGAGGTGGGGCGACTCGGGCGGGAACGCAGCGGCTCGCCAAACGGACGTCGTTTCAGAACGTCGTCCCTTGGTCGGCGTGGTATTCACCCACGATCTGGGTGGCTCCCAGCACCTCAGCGTTCATCGAAATCGCGGAGCCAACCCGCGTCTTTCGCGTTTCCGCCGGCACACCGAGTTCGGCATCAAGCGCGAGGAGTTTGAAGCGATAGCCGTGGCTGTTCTCCGGTGGCGACGGCCCGCCGTACCCATATTCGATGAAATCGTTGTGGCCTTCCGTTGCATCGCTACCGTCCCAGTTGCGGGGAATCGTCCCGATCTCCGGATCGATGTCCCAGACGTACCAGTGATCCCACGTGTGGCCAGTGACCGGCTGTGCATCCGGGTCATCGACCACGAGAACCAACGAGGCAGCGTCGTCCGGGACACCGGCGATCTCCAGTGCCGGATTTTCGTCGGCATTCGCCTTTCCAGTCCAATCGGGGAGTCGCTCGCCGTCTTCGAAATCCGGACTGGAAAGCGACAGTTCTCCGTGCTGTTCGACGTCTCCGTTGAGTGGCGTCGATGGCATGGCTGCAGGTTCAGATTCGCGTTCGTCTTCAGTCGCTGTTTCCGTGTCTGTTCCTTCGGTATCGTCGTCCTCTGTTGGGTCGGCCGTCTCAGTATCTCCAGCACACCCACTCAATCCCGTAACGACTGCTAACGCACCAACACCAAGGACATCACGTCGTCGAATGTGTTCCGTCATCTACCGTGTCATCACCTCGAGAGGAACAATCCGGGTGGTAGAGATGACGCTACGTAGCCGACGGCTCGTCACAGATTTCCCACCACCCTACCACCACGCCATACATCGGTTTTGGATGTCTATTCAGGGTTTCTACTCGCTCAATATTGACTGGTTTTGTATGTAGCAGCGAACTGGAGCAGGTTGCCGGTACACGATGTGGTCGATAAGAGACACCTTCTGCGTCACTAAGATATATCTATCCCGAATGGAAAACACAAATCCGTACACTGACGTATGATTGTGTTGCACGCATCCTTCCCCGTCAAGCCGGACAAGTTGGACGAGGCACTGGAACTCGCGGACGAACTCGTCACCGAATCTAACAAGGAACCCGGTATGCTCGACTACCGGGCGACTACCGACATTCAAGACGACCACATGATTCGGTTCTTCGAACAGTACGAAGACGCCGAAGCACTCGAGGCCCACAACGAAACTGAGCACTTCCAAACGTTCGAAGAGAAACTGCCGGAGTTGCTGGCCGGCGAACCTGAGGTCGTCAAGTTTGACGTCAGCGACGCGACCGAGTTGGAGCTCTGAGTCACCGATGGCAACTGTCGACCGTCCATCTAGTCACCGAGGTGAACTGGGTATCCTGCTCGACTCCGCAGGCCAACGCTTCGCAGCCGTCGCAACGGGTCTCTTTCTCGGAGCACCGCTCGTCGCCTACCTCGCCGGCGATCCTCGTGGACTGTTCTACGTTCATGTGGCACTCGGCGCGTTCTGGTTTGGGCTCGATTTCTTCTTCAAATTCGTGCTCGGCCCATCACTTGATGCTGCCCCGGATGATGCAGCGGCAGTAGTCAACGCGCAGATTATTCCGAAGATGGTGCTCGTCGCCGAGCCATTGAGCGTCGGCGTAATCGCGTCTGGAATCGGGTTAGCCGATCTCATGGGATACTGGGCGACCCCTTCGATATGGCTGTGGGCAGCGCTCGGCATCGGCATCCTCATGCTGATTATCGGGTTCGGCCCGATTCATTTCCTGACGACAAAGATGGCTGTCGAGCTCTCGATACCGGAACCAGACGGCGACCGGATAGAGGAACTATTCGGCAAGACCACCCAGTGGGGACTGATTCAAACCATCCTGATGCTGGCGATTATTCTCACTATGACCGGTCTTCGTTGGGGTACCTAACCCCACCCAAAACGAACGTTTTCGTGGTCAACTCCTACCCCCGACGTTCACGCCGGGGAGGATGTCATCGCCCGTAGCTTTCGTGGTCTGAACCGACGAACCACTCGTCCCTTTCCCGGCCACTCAGCTCTCCGCCATCTCGAGACTGATGGCCCGAAGGTTTGCCGAAGAACTCCTCCGTCCGTTGTTTTCTCCTTTCTTCCTCCGAACGTAGGTCGTAGTGGCGACGCAGCACTCTTCGCGATACGTCGCATCGTTCAGCGACCGCCCAGACCGGCACACCTCGCTTCAGATAGAACGAGATGTAGCCCGAGCGAACGGCCTTCGGGGGCTTGCTCGAGGGACACTGCTGTGCGGTGTCTTTCGTCAGCGCCTCGCAGTCGTCTGTTGACCTACCGTGGGGACATCCCGACTGCGTCACGCAGGGTCTCGTCAGCTGGTTCGTGTACCGTCGGATGGTGGTCGGGCTGATGCGGCCTCGAGAGGTTGCGAGCAGCGGTTCGCGGCCGTGATCGTCGGTCATGTCAGGTCGCTTCTCCGCGAGCCAGTCCTCCAGCACCTCGCACCAGTACGGTGAGATGGTGATGTTCCGCTCGCTGTCGTTTCCGTTCTTGAGCCGCGTCCCTTCGTCGGGGCGGTTGCGCAACCGGAGGATGCCCCGCAATCCGTCGCGCTCGAAGTCTTTGACGTCAAGCGCTACTAGGCCGGTCGGACGTCCGCCGAACGACATCAGGAGCGCCCAGACGGCGTGGCGTAATTCCGCGTGCTCGAACTTCTCGAGGTAGTTCGAAATCGGAATCGACTCACTTGCCGTGAGTCTGTTTTCTGACCGTTCCTTCGGTGAATCCAGCCTCGGTATCTCGACCTTAAGGTGGAGCCCGTTGCCGACGTACTCGCGCCGCCAGCACCATTCGAGGAAGTCTCGCAGGGTTTTCATGTCTCCCTTCAGGGTACTGGGGCTGAGGGTTTCCTCGATTGCGTTGCCCTCTGTGCGGCGCCACTCCTTGTATTCATTCAGGAGGTATCCGTCGAGGTGCTTCATCGACTCGATGCCTTCCGCTTCGCACCACTCAGCGAACCACGTCAGCTGGTTCCTGTACGACCGTTTCGTGGAATTGACGCACCGACTCTTGCTCTGGACGAACCTCTGGACGGCGTCCTCTGGGGCTATATCGTAGTACCGCGAGTCGTCCGACGGACGATCGGTGGACATCAGTAATTCCTCCCCTTCATCTCGGTATCTGCGGCAGCGGTTCTCGGCACACTACGACTGATTTCGCTGCAGTTCGTACACGACGGGCCCTTTGTTCCCCCGTCTTGCTGCATATCTTCTTTCATCTTTCTTGGGTGGCCGCAACTTCCCAGGGATGATAGCGATACGCGCCGCTATCGGAGTCGCAATAGGAACCCGTCGTATTTTGAATGGGTTCGTCAGTCTTTGTAGCCGACTCCCCTGCGTTGCGAACCTGATTGCCATTGAGGGGGGTGTGCATAAAAGGGATAGCAGACTTGTTACGACTCAAACACAAATCGGCAAAGTTGCCGATATACGGCGTTGGTGGCTATCTATTGGGGGATTTAGTGGTTCAATAGAGGGTTCTCGTTGGCAGCGGCTTCCCCGTCGCCAGCGGGTACCGAACCATACGTTCCGCGGCGCCGTCGACGGCGCCGAGTTGGATGTACTTCTCATTTTTCTGCCCTCCAATCCTCGCGGTCTTTCCTCGGCGCCGTCGACGGCGACAACCCACGGCGCCGACGACGGCAGCAACATTATGGGTGATACCAACGATTCGACGCACGGCGATTGAAGCAGCACAATATCCGACTCAACGATGAAACCCCCCGAACAACCTGATGGCATAGGAGACTGGGCCTCTGGTATCTACCACGGGGATTGTACGGAGATACTCCAACGACTCCCTGCCGATAGCGTTCATACTGTCATCACGTCCCCACCGTACTGGCAGGCCCGGGATTACGAGGTCAACGGTCAACTCGGTCGCGAGGAGACTGTCGGTGAGTACATCTCGAATCTGCTCACCGTCATTGAGGAGATTCACCGTATCCTCCGGGGAGACGGTAGCCTCTGGCTCGTTCTCGGGGATACGTACGTTCCCGGAGGTCAGCAGACCGCAGATGCCGACAGTCCGGGTATCCTATCTGATGTCACACTAACCGAGTATGAAGCGAGACGGAAACAGAAACTGTTCCTGCCCGAGCGTATCGCCATCGCAATGCAACGGCGCGGATGGCGGGTTCGAAACGAGATTACGTGGGTCAAGCCCGACGCAACGCCGGAATCGGTCAAGGATCGCCTCGCAGAACGCACCGAAAGCATCCTCCACGTGGTTCCACAGCGATACTACTTCTACGACCTGGATAGCGTTCGCGAGCCCTACTCGGAGTACACCCGGCAGAACCTCGAGCGGCAGGAGTCGGACACCGATAGAGGAGTCGATGACCCTCACCAAGGCATCGGAACTGCGGAGAATACGCGCAGAGATGTTCTTCATCCCGGCGGCAAGAACCCCGGCGATGTCATCGAGGTACCTACAGCGAAGTCGTCCAACCATCCTGCGTCGTTCCCGACTGAAATCGTTCGCACTCCCCTTCAGACGACGTGCCCACCGAACGTCTGTGCCAACTGTGGCAACCCCTACACCCGGCAAACCTCGGAGCAGTCGAGTACCGGCGCCGACGACGGCGCCCGGTGGGCACAGGACTGCGAGTGCGACACGGACGAACGAGAACCGGGCATCGTGCTCGACCCGTTCTGCGGATCAGGGACAACCTGTCAGGTTGCAACTGAGCACAACCGTCGGTTCATCGGGTTCGAATTAAACCCCGAGTACGTCGAAATCGCCGAGACCCGTTGTGGATTACGGTCTAAGGAGTCGAGATGATACCGATACTGTTGGTCTAGTCAACTACCCCACCCTGCTTCGCTGACCGGACGTTCCAGATAAGGTATCTCAGAATTAGGTATTCTAAAATACCCTATTTCACCCTACCTTATTCGACGCTGTTATTGCGACGGCCTCAGACTGTGACCGTATGGACGCGTTTGTCGACCGCGATTCAGACATCGCCGCCCTCCAAGAGCGGTACGACACCGACGAGCCATCGCTGATTACCGTCTGGGGACGCCGGCGGGTCGGGAAGACAGAATTGGTCGAACACTCCATTCGAGATCGGGACGACGTCGTCTACTACCAAGCCACGGAGACGACCAAGCAGGTGCAACTCGACGATTTCGTGGCGGAGGCGGCGAGAACCTTCCCGGGTATCGAGCGCATCCGCCGCGAGTGGGAGGACGTTCTCGGCTATCTCATCGAGCAGGACGCACTGATCGTCCTCGACGAGTTCCCGTTCCTGATCGAAAGCGACGAGAGCCTCCCCTCGGTCGTCCAGCGACTATGGGATCACGAGGTCGAGGGCACGAGCGCCACGCTGGTGCTTGTCGGCTCATCGATCAGCATGATGAAGGAAAAGGTGATGAGTGGCGGGAGCCCGCTTCACGGCCGGTTCGATATGCGCCTCCAGTTGGAGGAGCTGCCGTTTGACGCCGCCACGGAATTCTTTCCTGACTACAATCCAGAGGAGACGGTGCTGGCGTGGGGCGTCTTTGGCGGGACGCCCCACTACCTGCAGGCCGTCGACGATGATCGGCCACTGGAGGAGAACATCCGGGATGCCGTCCTCTCGAAGCGCGGGTTCCTCCACGATGAACCCGAGTACGTGCTGCGCACCGAGTTGGAGAATCCGAACCGCTATTTCTCGATCCTGAAGACGATCGCCGCTGGGAACGAGACGTCGAACGAGATTGCGCAGGCAGCCGGCATCGACTCCGACCAGATCAGCCACTACCTGAAGAATCTGCAGGACTTGGAAATCGTCGACCGGGAAGTACCGGTGACCGAGAACCCCGCGCAATCTCGACGCGGGCAGTACGTGTTGAAGGATGCGCTATTCCGGTTCTGGTTCCGATTCGTCTACGGACAGGGCGAGAAGTACGACCGGGCAGGCACCGGCGCCTACGAGGAACTGATCGAACCACACCTCGCGGATGCGGTCAGCCCGAAGTTCGAGGAACTGTGTCGAACCGCCGTGTACAACCTCTACGACGGGTACACGTTCGATCGAGTCGGTCGCTGGTGGTATCAGGAGCAGGAGGTCGACGTGGTCGGACTGACGACCGACGAGACGATGGTCGCCGGCGAGTGCAAGTTCACCAGCCAGCCGATGGGGTACGACGTGCTAAGCGTCCTCGAGAGCGACGTGGAAGACATCCGTTGGACGCCGCAGAGCAGGGGCAACGTCGCCCACGAGTTCTGCTTGTTCTCTCGGAGCGGCTTCAGCCAGAGCCTAATCGAGGCCGCAGAGGAGCGCGACGACCTCCGCCTCTTCTCGACCGAGGACGTCATCATCGCGTTCTGATTCTGGGAACACGAGCGGCCGGTACTCGTTCTTCTAGAAGGCGACTGGCGGCGATTTGACGGCCTCAATTAGTAGGCGCAACAGACCGAGGTCAGTAGTTGGAAAGCGCGTTTAACCCGCTCAAAAGGCCCCATCGCCGTTATATACCGTGGTTTAGGTGGTCTCTCCACCTACTTTTTTTAGCAACTAATCGTATAGGGAGCAATTGGTATGGGGGGACACCAGCGACCACATAGGTGCCTGCTGAATATAGAGGATGTAGTCAGCAGTCGACCATTGTTGGTTTCACGCCGGCTCTGACGAATTAGCCGGTCAGTAAGCCTGCGAATCAACTGTTGAGTATTTCAACAGAGTCTCACTTTTTAATATATAGAATGGTGGATACTATTAGCCGGGAATCCAAAATAATATTAGACCGGCAGAAAATGCCTCCGTGTGCGGCCCTCCACTCGAAAAATCGCGCTGAGCCTGTTCGTCTGTCTTATCGTACTGACAGCGGGCTGTAGCGGGATTCAAGGAACCGAATCGTCCTCTACGACCCTGACCGTCGTCAACCAAGACGACGTAGATCATGCAGTAGTCGTTGAAATCGGAACTCTCACAGACGACCCGAATCCGGACTACACCGCAGGTCGAACCCTCGATGGGGAGTCTGATGTGGAGTTAGAACCATTCGAAGGCACGGGTGAGTACGAGGTGGCTGTGACTGTCGATGGAAAAACGACTGTCCTGACGCATACGTTCGCCCCCGACGATGACACGGTTAGTATCGGTATCGATAACCAAGAGAACGTCACTATCGAGTGACCCCTCATCGATAGCTACCTCCTCTATTGATCGAACTAACCACCTTCTTTCATAAATCGATTAGAGAAGGTTACAGGTAAAATTCGGTGAGCCACCCGCAATACCAAGTCTGCTTAGTGTTCGATTTATCGAATGCTAGCAGGGTTTCGCCTCCAGTACTGGAGTTACAATTATTGTAGTACGAACCATGTTACCAACCCATTATGGATATAGTGCACCTGCCAGAGACACGAGAGGACACGTCGACGAACGCAGGCACCACGGAGACACCCTCCGTTAGCGAGGTCGATCAGCCGAGGGTGTCGAAGGGAGGTGACGCAACGGACATCCTACCGGATGAGATACTCAAAACCCGGATTCAGTCACGAGAGAGATTCACGCAGGACGACGCGTGTTCGATGGTCGCGGTTCGTGGAGAATTCGCCCAGTTACAGCGCGAGTTAGAGGCCAGAATCGAGCAGTTTGACCGCACCTGCGATGTCTGTTACGAGGACTCGGAGGTGATCATCTATCGGCTCGACAAGCAGAAGGACTACGAGTATATCCTCGATTACTGCGAGGTCGAGAACACACGGCTGCGTGAGATGCTAGTCGAGGTGATACGGGCTATCGCGGCCGACCGCACTGACGAAGTGGGTCGGTATCCCCTCGTCATTCGCAAGCCCCACATGTTCCGAAGTGGAGAACGTCACGTCCTCCAACTGTTACGATCCAAGAACCATCCGACAGACCCCTCGAAGTGAGCTCGGAAGTGGCAGACCCGGGATAGGAATAACGTCCACTCGAAAGGAAACACCCCTCGGGGATAACCACGGTACAGACTGATCTGTGCACTCCCTGAATTGAGCGTGGAATCAGTTGGGGTGTGAGTCGACTGTCCGGCCAGTAAGGACGCTGTAGCGCCGTAGTACGTCAGACAGTAGAATGAAGTGTTCGGTCTCGGTAACTCGTCCAAGATACTACTGATGGAAATTTCCGACCAACTTCGCTGTCTGTTCTCTGCTACTGTCGAAAAGCGAGATGAATCATATCTGATTGAAATTCCAGAACAAGAAGTTCGACTTGATAACATTCAGCAAGGTGAGACGTATCGCGTGGCGATTCTTCCGTCACCATCGAAAGAAGCGGATGAGAGCGAAGACACAGCTACAAATACTCGACAAGGCCGTCAGAGTGGCCCCCAGAAACCACCTGTCGAGGAAGGCGAAACCCGACGAGTAGAGATTGACGATATTGGCGAGCAAGGCGACGGTATCACCCGTGTCGAGCGTGGTTTCGTCGTCATCGTTCCCGATACTGAACAGGGCGAGCGTGTCGCCATCGAGATCACCGATGTACGTGAGAACGTTGCCTTCGCGGAAGTTGTTGAGCGCGTGAGTTACTACGACTGACGCCATTGTAGAGTATCAATTGGCTCTATTGAAACCCAGGTGGTTGATACGAATGACATTCTGAATATAGAGACTACACCGACCGACCCTAGGGCAGTATCGAACTAGAGTGACTTAGGTTGAGTGGTTCCACAACCCACGCAAGACCCGTCTGCGATGGCTAGCGAGACGAGTCCGTTCGAACTTCGAACCGTGCCCCGGAATCATCGGCCTCCGTGACGTGAATCGTCCACCCGTGGGCTTCGACGATTTCTCGAACAATCGGTAGCCCGAATCCAGTCCCCTGTTCGGTCGTCGAAAACCCTGGCTCGAACACCTCCTCTCGAACCTCAGCTGGAATCCCAGCCCCGTCGTCCTCAATGTAGAATCCCCGGGTACCGTCCAACGCTCCAACCGTGACCGTGACATCGGTTCCTCCGTGTTCGATAGCATTCCGAAAGAGGTTCTCGAACAATTGCTGGAACCGTTCAGGGTCGGCTTCTACCGACGCAGTAAACTCGCCCTCAACCGTTAACGAGGCTTCGGGGGCATCCACCATCTCCCAACTCTTCGTCGCGATGGCCTCTACCCGAACGGCCTCGGTTTCGTCGATTTGCTGCCCGGTGCGGGCCAGCGTGAGCAATTCGTCGATGAGTTCCTCCATTCGATCGAGGGCTTCACTCGCTGGCTCCAGATGTTCCTGCTGAGTGCCTTCCTCCAGCGCCAACTCGACGCGGCCTTTGGCTACCGACAGTGGGTTCCGAAGGTCGTGGGAGACGATGCTCGCAAACCGCTCTAACCGCTCGTTTTGCCGCTCCAACTGTTGTCGGTATTGCTCTCGGTGGGAAATGTCTGTGAGCGTAATCAGTTGGCCTAACCGAGCGCTATTCGCCGAAAACGGGTTCACCGTCATCCGGTAATACCGCGTCTGCCCGTGCCGGTCGAGTTCGAGTATCGAATCTGGTTCATCTGATAGATCGGCAACCGATGGGACAGCAGTAGCGAGGGGGGCGCCCCGTGTCCCCGCGAGGTCTGGAAAGAGGTGCTGGGCGGCCTGGTTCCAATCACGAATCTTCTTCTCTGCATCGAGCAGTATCATCGGATCGTCTGTCTCGCCCGTGAGGTGAATCGCTTGAAATCGCTCTAGATAGACGTAGAACACGCCGACAGCGAAAGCTGCCACACCCAGCGGCGAGTACGTAAGCGGGAGAAGGTACGGGGTAGTTGCCCCGAGTACGTCGAGGCCGACTGGAAGTCCCGTCAGCAAGACGACGCCGAAGAGGGGCTTCGTGTCATAGCCGACCTGCGCGAACAACTCGAAGAGTATGAAAAAGCCAATGAAGGCCAGCGCGTAGGCCAGCCCCATCACGACCCAATGCAGCGGCCCGTGATGGATTACCAGATACGGGAACGGCGTGGTCGTCGGTTCGGTTGTGAAGTACTGGCCGTGCAGCGGGTTCGTGACCTTGAGGGCGATGATAGCGAGGAGGACGCTGATGGCGATCCAGCGGACGGTCGGGTTTTGATGGAGTGACCGTCCGGTGTAGGCCGAACAGAAGTACAGCCACGGGCCGACGGCGGCAAACCCGACGACGAGTCCCACGACGTACAACGTGTACTGGATGGCTGGCGTGGGGGCAATCAGATACCCGACGTGTGCGAGCGCCCACCCACCACTCAGAAGGAGGAAGGCGGCAAGGCCTCGCCGCGAATCGGCATCCTCGATGTAGCGTGTACGGGGGAGACTACCGAAACAGATGGCCGCAGCGACGCCGAACGCCAGCACGTACCCCCAAAGTGGAGAGAATGAAAGAGACTGCAAGACGTCCATTAAGCGGGACATCTCCGCCTGCCATTAAGTATGTACGCCAAAGAGAGATGAACCAGTCCCCAGTTCCTTGTTCAACTCATTTGGATGACTCGGTATGGCCTCAACTGACCGATCTGTGAACAGCCTGTGTCGGTCATTCCGAACAGGCGTAGATAACGATTGGCGTGCGACCGATATGCGTCCTATATTCAGCAAAACAGTCGGGAGGGTTGCGGTTGTCGTGATGTACATTGCCACTAAACGTCTCCTATAGCCACGTGAACGCACCCTTGTGGCTGATTCAACTCTCTTGACCTGTCCACAACGCTAAATCGGTCGTTATAGAACCCCTGAGTTACAACGTCACGGCGACCAGAATCCCCAGGACAAGTGTGACGACCCCTGTTCGTCGGGCGTTCGTGATTGCGGCTTCCGTCGGTTCCGGGTCGGTCGCATGTCTGTGTCTGAATCGTGCTGCCTTCTCCGGGACGACGAGCATCGGTATACTCAATGCGATGATGAAAAGCCCGATAATGACGCCCGTACCGCTTGCCATAGGTGTGCGTGTCTACGGGAGATACTGTAGTAGTTGATGTTTATCTCGTTCGGACTGGTTAGCCCAATAGTTCTCCAGGATTGCCTACTGTTGGAGTCGATAGCTGCGTCATAGGGAGCGCTGTGAACTCACTCATCCGGCATATTACTTCTCGTCCCAATAGCCAAGTACGCCCCGCTCATCGTGATGCCCATCGCATGTCCGGAGGCCAGATTTGCTTCGGCTCGTCTTTTATATCGTTACGCAACAGCGCTTTTCGGTGGCTCAACCGCAACGCGGGGTCAACGCCGGAAAGTGCCCGCTTCTTGGAGACGAACGACTACCAGCGCGACCAAATCGAAGACGCGTGGCGAGAGGAACACAACGGGCTACGGTTGACCGTCTCCGGGCTTTCGGATTTCGCGCTCACGATTCACGAGCGCCTCTTCGGGCCATATCCCGATATTGAGACGCTCGACCGGCGCCGGATGATCGAACAGGCGCTCCTCGCACTCGACGAGCGAGACGATCTCGCGACGCCCCGGCATCACACCCCATCAATCTCCGAACTGTTTCGCGAATTCGAGGCCGACGGCGTTCGAGATGCCTCGACACTTCGTGAACGCCTGCGTGCGACCGACTGCTCGAGTACGCAGCGGGATATGCTGGTGGCTGCATACACGCAGTATCTCGACCTGCGTGAGACCATCGCTCATCCGGAGGCCCGCTCGCAAAACGCCAAGCTGACTGCCGTCGCCAACAGCGAACGCTCACTGCAAGACGCGTTTCCACACCTCGACGCCATCGTCATTTCCGGCTTCATCGACCCTTCATCCGTCGAACTGGCCGTACTGGAGCGACTCGCCGATGAGTTCCCGGTGCTCGTTCTGCTGCCGACACCGACACCCGACACTCCGACGGCGGGTATCGGCTCCGCCATCGAGGAGACAGTTGATGCGCTCGTCAAGCGCGGCTTCGAGTCCGAGCGGACATCCTCGTCCGACGAACAGCCACTAACCGAGACGGCCGCGCGACTGTACCGGCAAGTCAGCCCACTGGAGACGCCGCCCGAAGAAATCTCGTGGCACAAAGCACCGACGCCGGATCGAGAGATTCGACACCTTGCACGACGGCTTCGCAGGCGGCTAGCCACCGACGAGACCTGCACACCGGACGACATCCTCGTCCTCGCACCCGGATTGCTCTCGTATCGGGAGGGAATCGCGGATATTTTCGACGCCTACGGGATCGACCACGTCTACCGCGTAAGCATCCTCCTCGAACGGACGCACGTCGGACGGGCCGTCCTCGACGCTGTGGAACTCTGTGAACAGCCACGAAGCGACCGAATCGGGCAACTCGCCACGAACCCGCTGGTCGATCTGCCCAATGTCGACGCGACCGAGGTATCGGATGTCCAGCGGCGACTCTACACCACATCGATCGACCAGTTTACGGCCGAGCTTGGCCCCTCCGAGGCCGGCGTCGAGAGCCTTCTCGACCACGTGGCGGCCGTCAGGGATGCCCGTCCCGCCGAAATTGTCCCAACGTTCGAACGCCTGCTGGAGCACCTCGGACTCGAGGAGGCCATCGAAACGCTGGCGCCCGAGGCGACCATCGACGCCGGGTACGAAGGCGCTGCGTTCTCCCGAATCAGTCGAATCCTCGAATCCGTCCAGACGGTCTGTGAGGAACTCGACCCGGACGAGCCCCTGACCGAAGTGGCGACGGCGCTCGAGGGCGTCCGCGTCCCGCCGCCCCCGCAGGTGACCGACGACTGCGTCGAATTGATCGGGTTACAGGACACCCCGATGGCCGACTTCGACGAGCTGTACGTACTGGGGGCGACCGACGGAAACCTGTCGGGGACGGAAACCCGCCCCCGGTATTTCCAGTCGATTGGCGAGGCGCTCGACCTCTTCGAGCGGCACACCCAGCGGGATCGCGACCGCTATCGGTTCGGGATGCTGCTGGCGAACGCAAAGCGAGTGCATATCACGACACCCGAGACGACCATTGATGACGAGCCGCTGCTGGTGTCACCATTCGTCGATGAGCTCGCCAGAGTGACAAGCATCGAACCGACGACGGGCGTTGCATCCGAAGCGCGGGGCGCTCGTGAAGATTTACAGCGAGCAATGGCCGGTGCCGACCCCGAGTCGCTAGCGCCGGCACTCACCGCGGCCAAGGAGAACGGCCACGTACCGGAGGCCTTCTCGGAAATGGCGCTTCGCGGAGCCGAATGCGGTTCGTCCCGAGCAGCCGACGCGCTGAGCGAGCACGACGGACAGCTTTCGACCGAAGCGATTGCGGTACTCGACGACCGGCTCACCAAGACCCCGTTCAGTCACACTCGGCTGACGAGATATGCCAAGTGTGGATTCAAGTACATGCTCCGCACCGGCTGGCAGTTCGAGGCGGACGACGATCTCGAGCCCGGCGTGAGTTCCCTCGAGATAGGATCGGTCATCCACGAGACCGTCGAGCGATTCTACCGGGGGCTTCAGCCCGATGTCGGTGAGCCGGTCGACCCGACCGCGTTCGACCGAGATGACCTTGAGCGGCGCCTGCTGGAGGCCGGCCTCGGCGCCGTCGACGGCGCCGACGAATCGTTCGATGGCGTGTTCGATCGGGCGACGCTACAGACTCTGTTTGCGGGATTGGCGACGCCGGAGCTGAACGACTATCACGACCCGCATGCCGAAACGCGTTCAGGCGAGGCCACAGGACTGTTCCTGCAGTTCCTTGAGACCGAACTCGACCGGGCAACTGACGGACACCGTCCCACGTACTTCGAGATCGAAATCGGCGCCGACGACGGCGTCCCACTCGGCGAGCGAACCGTTCCAATCGGTGGCCGCGTCGACCGGATCGACACCAACGAGGCCGATAATCGAGTCTCGCTCTTCGATTACAAATCGTCGAGCGAAGCCGGTGCCCGACGGCGGGAGAATCAGGCGCTTGCCGGCGTGGATTTCCAGCTGCCACTCTATATGCTGGGGGCACCGACCCTGTTCGACGGCCGAGACGGGCTGCGTCCACATCACGTCGATGCGGGCTATTATCTCCTCAACGATGGGCCGACGGCGACGCTCCGTCCGAGTCTCGCGGAACGCTTCGACGAGGTCGACATGGGTGCGTTTTTGGACGATGTCGTTCCCGATCGAATCGAGCACGCCATCGACGGCATCGACGACGGCGCTTTCCAGCCGGCGCTCGTCGGCGAGAGCACCGCCCAGTGTGAGTACTGCGAGTTCAGCGACGTATGCGACGTTCGCCACCACCGTCGGTACGACGTGATCGAACAGATCGACGAGACGGACGCCTCCACCTACGTTCCGGATGGGGCAAGGCCCGGCGATACGGTCGAGTATCTGCCGAGGAGGGATAGAGATGAGTGAGGAGTCACAGACCGGGGCCGACGAGACCGGCGACGAGGTTTCACTCACATCGGAGCAGCGGGATGCACTCGCGCTCGGTCACAACATCGCGGTCACCGCCGGTGCCGGAACCGGCAAGACCACGACCCTGAAGGAGCGGTATCGAAAGATTCTGACGACGGAACCCGAGACTGGGCCCGACGGAATTCTCACGCTCACCTTCACGAAGGACGCCACCAACGAGATGCACGACCAGATTCGGGAGGTGATCGACGAGCAACTCGCGGCGGCCAGCGACGAGACCTACGACCGCTGGCGGCGTGCCAAGGACGAACTCACGGATGCGTACATCCACACAATCCACGGCTTCTGTAGCAGGGTACTCAGGGAGTTCGCCGTCGAGGCGAACGTCCACCCCGAATTCGAGACGCTCGATGAAGGCGACGCGGGAACGCTCATTCAAGAGGCGATAACGGCGGTCTTGGATCGCTACGGCCTCGACGAACGCGCTGCCAGTGATACAGGCCGCCTCACGCAAGCGGCCGACGAACACGCCATGGGCGAGTGGGATTGGGACGTCCGCGAGGAACTGGCCACACTCACGCAGTTGTACTCACGATCCAACCTCGAATCGACACTGGAGAGCCTGTTCTCCGAGCGGCCCGACAGCACCGAATGGGCCGATCGGTGGGCCGACCAGTCACCCTCCGAGTATCTGGCCCACTGCTCCGAGTTCGTCGATGTCTCGATCCCCGCCACGGAGGCCGAGAGGCTGATGGAAGCCGACGCCACGCAGGAGGCGATCGCGGAATTGCTTCGATTGGGCGACTTAGCCCTCGAAATCCCCGAGGACGACAACGGGGTGGAGATACTCGACGAACTCACGGCATTCCTGCGTGATACCGGCGCTCATACGCCGACAGGGAGCACGATCGATCGCCAATTGTTCCTCCTGAACGCGGCCGATGCCGTGACGACCGGATCGGGAACGCTGCAATCGCAGACGTGGCGATACGCCGGATCGAAGGGGACATGGAGCGATTACGGTCGCGAAGACGAGCGCGCAGCCCTCAAGGAGGCCCTCGACACACTGGCCGACGTCATCGAACCCGAGGCGCGCAATCTCGACCACAACCCGGTCGTCGCCCGGAACGGGGCGGAGCAGGCGATCGCACTCGCCCGCGTGTTCGAAGCCGTCCGCGTCGAATACGACCGGCTGAAGGATCGACGGAACGCCCTCGACTACTCCGATTTGATTACGGAAACCATCGACTTCCTCGCGGAACACGACACCGCCCGCCGAACCCTGCGCGACCAATTCGAGTACATCATGATCGACGAGGTGCAGGACACCGATCCGCGGCAGTGGAACCTGATACAACTGCTCTCGGGCGACGATCCAGACCGCTTCGACGGCGGGAACGTGTTCCTAGTCGGCGATGAGAAGCAGAGCATCTATCGGTTCCGTGATGCAGACGTGACCCAGTTCCGAGCGGCGCGCTCGAGGCTTTTGGACGACAACCCCTCCGCCGTCGACGGCAACCTCGAGCTAACTGGCAATTTCCGAACGATCGACCCGACCCTGACCGTCATTAACGAACTCTTCGAGGAGGTTCTCCAGCCGGCAGCTCACGATGAGGGTTCGGAAGCAGACACCGACGGTTCGTCAGACGGCGAGGAGGTCGACCACGAGCCGTACGAGGCGGAGCCACAGTGGCTCGACACGCGGCGACAGAACGGGACGTCCATCGACGGGTCGGTCGAGTACATGGTCGTTCCCAAGGACGAGGATGCCGACGCCGCTCTCGGCCTGGCGGACTCGTGGTTCACGCAGGAGACGTTCGTCTCGGAGGCCGAACGGGAGGCCAAGGCCGTTGCCGCGCGGCTGACGCAACTGTTCGACGGCGACGGAAAGGTCTACGACCGGGATGCGGAGGCCCGTGTGGCCGCTCAGCCGCGTCACGTGGCGCTTCTCTTCCGCTCCTCGAACCGACTGGCCGCGTTCGAGCGCGAACTCGACGCGGAAGGAATTCCGTACACCAACCTCGCTGGAAGCGGCTTCTACGACACCCCGGAGGTCGTTCCGTTGCTCAACCTGCTCAAGGTGTTCGAAGACCCGACAGCTGACATTCCCCTCTATGGCGTTCTCCGGTCGCCGCTGTTCGGGTTCACCGATTCGGAAATCGCACGAGCGCGAGCGCCCGATATGTCGCTTTGGGATGGTCTCGCCTCGACCACGTCGGAACTGCGGGCCGCGCGCGAACAGATTAGCGACTGGCGGCAGTCCGCCGGGCTCGAAGATACCGACACGATCTGCCAGTGGAGCACGCTCCTTTCGAGAATCATCGATGACACCGGTTACCTGATCTCGATTGGTGCGGACGACCGCCCCCAGCAAGCGATCGCGAACGTCGAGAAGTTCCGCGAACAGTTGCGCAACTGGGAGGAAAGCAGCGCCCGGTCGGTCACCGACCTCATCGACCGTATCGAACGTGCCCGCGATGGCGACGCCGACCCGAGCGAAGCGACCGTTCCCGGCGATGTCGAGGGCGTCCAACTGCGCACGATTCACTCGGCCAAGGGCCTGGAGTTTCCGATCGTCCTCATCCCCGAGATCACCCGACAGTTCAACATGCGTTCCTCGCTCTCCAAGGCACACATCGAGCGCATCGACGATGATCCGGTTATCGGAATGAAGGCCCCCTCCGCAGGGAACGCATATCGCAGCACGAACACGGCCACCTACCTACACGTTCGAACGCACCACCGCCGGCGCGAACGCGCCGAGCAACGGCGACTGCTGTACGTGGCCGCGACCCGTGCGCGCGACCACCTCCTCTTGAGCGGTACGCACGGCGTCGATACCGAGACAGCGTCCGGACTTTCGAAAGTGGGCGATTGGGACGAGGCCTGGCACTGGAGCGATTGGGTGCAGCCGACGATGCTTGATGTGCCCGATCTCGTGACGCACCTCGGGCGAGACGGAACGCTCGAGACGACGCTCGGCGAGGGGCCGTATTCCATCCGGCGACCGACGCCGCCGGCCGACTGGTCGCCGGTCGACGAGGCGGAATCACTGCCGACCGATCTCGAGATTCCGGCACCCACGCAGGAGCCATCACGAACCCGCTTTTCTGCGACGGGGTTCCGGGATCACCTCGCCGAGATGGCGACCCACTGGCCCGCCGTGCTCCGCGAGGCCGACACCACGGAGGAAGACGGGACAAGCATGGTCGACGACGAGGCCGCAATCGACGCGCTCGATGCGGCGACCGTCGGTACTGCCGTCCACAAGCTCTGCGAACTCGATCCACCCCGGTCGGACTGGCCCGACATCGTTTGCCGCTGCGTCGACGACCCCGACGCGGTGTCGTCGTCGGCCATCGATGCAATCGTCGAGCACACCGAAGCAGGCCTACAGGGGCTGCAGCGCCTCGAGGCAGACCATGCGATCAGCTCGCGGCACAGCGAACTCTCGGTCACGCTGGATTTACCCGATGCACGCGTGGTGGGCGACATCGACCACCTGTCGGTGACCGCCGATGACTATCTCGTGGTCGACTACAAGACGAGCGATCTCGAGCGGCAGTCCCTCGCCACGCTGACGGAACACTACCTCCCGCAACTGGTCGCGTATGCTGGGGCTCTCATCCAGAATGACGGCGACGCCGAGTCGGTCGAAGTCGCCCTCGTGTTTACCGACACCGGCGCAGTCAAGCGGCGCGTGCTTTCCCGACAGGAGATAGGCGACCTCATGGAGTGGGCCAACGATACGCTCGGCGGTGACTGCAGTGGAACCTAGGGACTGCATCTAGGAAAACAGCGTTTAGCGGTCATCTAGGAAACGGTAACGGGTTTTTTGCTCGTATCCCGCCAAGAGGGGCATATGAGTTCAGATACGCCACCGTTTTCGTTCGATGAGATCATCTCCGACGAGCGGAATGACGAGGGGCGATACACCTGTCCGATCTGCGGGGAGTACCGATCGGATTCTATACGCAGTATCAAGGGCCACATCTCTGGGTCAAGAGATGCGGAACACGCAGACCTCGGCTGGAACTACGAGGCCGAGATCGAGGCCACCGACGAGGAATAACGATGAACACCCGAGTGCTACAGCACGACCCCGAAGTCTCCGATGGCTCGGATTGACGGCCTCGACCACCCCGCGGTCGAGCTTCCACTCCCACTTGACGGGGAAACGCACGAATTCGAGATTCCACGTGACAGGACGCTGTTTTGCTGGACAGCTCTCGCTGTAGGAACTCCAACGCGTATCCCTCCAATCCGGTCACCGCTGGGAAGTCGCCTGTTCAACGAAGGCGTCGACCATCAAGAACGGATGTGGTGGTCGATCTCGATAGATGGGACATCGGCTCCCCTCATCACGGATTCCTACTACCGTGAAGATAGATACAAGGGATTGGTGTGGTGGACTGCCTGCGACCCCGTCGAGTTGCCAGCGACTGTTCGCGTCGGATTCGAACTGCAAGGAGAGCAACCGACGGTCGGAGAGCACGAGGCCGTCCTTTGGACGAACGAAGGTGACCCGCTTTCCTGGGGCACGGCCGTAGAGAGCACAATCAGACTCGTTCCATCCCGGTCGCCCGCAAGCGACTGCTCGACTCGACACGAGCAGCTCTGGAATCGGCATACTGTGTACTCTCCTCAGTGAACCGCCTCGGAGTCAAGCCCCGAGGCACTCGCCTTGATTCCTCTGTAGAACACATCTCAGCTCTTGATTCAGGCCTGGGAGCTTCCATCGGTGCGTTGGCGCCGTCGACGGCGCCGAAAGCTTATGCTGTAAGAGTTGTAAGGATTGCACGTACGCGCAGGGATGAAGGGTAGCTCCCTTCCCCTCTACGCTGCGGGCGTAGAGGCAACAAATGGGTACCAGCATATGACTACTGCAAACAAGCGGATTCCGGTGACGGAAGAACGATGGAAAGAATTGAACGAACTCAAAGATGCAGGACAGACCTACGACGATCTCCTCGAACAACTCGTACAGGAACACAACCGAAGTCAACTCGCCGACCGGGTGCGCGAAGTCAGGGACGCAGATTCAGAGGAGCTGACGTCGCTCGATGACCTATGAAGTTCTCCTGGGAGATGATGCCCGAGAATACTACACGGCCCTCGACGAAAAGAGTCAGCGAATCGTTAAAAAGAACCTCCAGAAGTTAGCCGACGACCCGTATCCGCGGCCGGACTCCGGCAGCGGCGACAAGGAGAAGCTTACTGTCGACGGTGAGGAGATGTATCGGCTTCACATCGGGCGGACTCACACCGCTTTCTACGACATCCTCAAAGACGATGACGAAGTTCGCGTCGTCGAGATACTCGACATCGATGAAGCCCACAAGCGGTACGGGTTTTGAATAGCCTTACCACTCCCATTCGGCGCCGTCGTCGGCGCCAGAGCTCTAAACAAGGTCGTCGACCGCCCGATGCTCGTCATCAACCGTTAACTCTAACGCGGCCCGCGGCCGCGGTTCCTCCTGCCCCGGATAATTGTCGGTCATCAAACCCCAAACCAACTTCTGCGTGTGTGGCTTGCCGTCGATCGCCAGTCCGATAGCCAAGCACAGGTCAACGAAATCATCCCAAGCAACCCCATCCCGTCTGTGGATTTCGCGAATCAGGATTTGCTCAACAGCTGCATATCCGCGCGGTCCGCTGTACCTTGGATCATCGAGGTACTCTGAGATAGCGGCGCGTTCATCGTCTGTAATCTTGACTTCCCCGAATTTGACAGGGGGCTCCGACCGTGTTGGCCCACGCATATCCTGCTCAGCCAGGGCCGACTACTTAAACCCAAGTCGTCCGGAGTGAAAGTGAAACGGCCGTTTCAACCATATGAAACGCCCGAAACGGAGCAAACGAGTGACGCGTGTGAAGCGTTTCAAACGGCGACGACGACGGGGAGATCAGGGTGCGGTGAACACGCGCAGGGTCATACTCGTGGGGGTCGCTGACGACCTCAGTGTAGAGATTCCAGAGGGTTGGCTGTCCGTCCAATCCGAACAATACAAATAGGCTATTATCACTTAACGTATGCGTCCGCGCATATCAAATCGAATATAAACGTTTGATACCCCTGAACACCCATATCAAACACCCATGTCAAACGATATATAAATTGATATAAAGAATGAGCGGCGTCAAGAAAAGAGCAGGGGTTTCCCCGGTGACCCCACAAGCGAGGCGGATGCCCCTAATGAGACGTAAATAGTTATGTCACGTAGGACATGGATTCCGACCACCTCCAGGAACACCCTTGGGGTGAACCTGCATCGGCGGGCACCTTCAGAGGGCACCTTCAGGTAAACCTTCACAAACCATCAGGCGGAGCGGCGTCAAGGATAGAACAGGGGATTGGGGTGACCAGCAGAGTCACCACAGGCGAGGCGGGTAGCCCCTTAAAAAATTGAGGTCAAATTAGATATGAGAGTTGGAGTTGTACAGAGCGTTCTACAGAGTGTACAAGCAGATTCCCCCTTGTACAAACACCTTGTACAATTGTTTATACAAGTATATACAGCGGGAGCGGCGTCAAGGAGCAAGTAGGATGATGAACCGGCAGCAGCGTTCTCAGGCGAGTCACGAGGGCCCTCGGACAATCTGTCCTATCAGCAGTCTTAAGGATAAGGTGTAGGACACAGTCCCGGACAATCCCGGACAACAGGAGCGGCGTCAAGGTTAACCCCTGATTCCACTCCCCCTGCGGTGCTATCGAGATTATAATGGAGAATGGCGCTCCTCGTGGGAGGGGTAGTGACAGGGATTCCCCCGGTTCACAGGCGAGCCACACAGGCCCTCCCGATGAGCAGGAAGGGGGGAGTGGTCTGGAGGAGACCAGATCAGCGACGAAGCGAAGCACCACGTCATCCACCACGTGTGCGGGCGTGGGAGCGCAGGCCCAGCGCAGGGGCGAGGCACAGGGCCTCGAGCGAGCGGTGGAATCAGTCCCCCTACACAGGACACCTGACTCACAGGCAAGCGTCAGCGGCGGCTCACAGGTCAACCAGACAAGCGATCCAGAACATCGGAGCGAAGGAGTGTGTGGTTATCCCTCTCCTCCCTCGATCCGCACATGGGTGCGAGTGTGGCCCAATCAACGAGCGCTACACAAGCGTACTGGAAACCTTACTGAAGGGCTAAGTCACAGTAGCGGGAGTTCAGCGCCGCTTCCAATGCGTGGGCGTAACCATCACACCCGTTCAAAGCTACAACGGCGCCGACGACGGCGTGGTTCACCGGTCTGTCTAGCGTTGTTTCTTTACGCCGAAATCCGATGAACCAGCCGTTCGGACGAGCGTGCAAATCAAGAGGATTAGAGTGCTGTGCTACACAGCTGAGATATACAAAAGAATATGCTCAAATCCAAGATTACAGGCCTTCTTCCTCCTACTTAGAGAGAACGACTTTGTAACCTTCTGAAAATCACCGAGAGGGGGGATACCAGTCTCCGGTGGGGCTACGGTGGGGAACGGTGTAGCGGCCTCCAGTTGGAAGCCATTCGATGCTATATTAGTGGCCTTATAAATAATCTATGAAGTTGGCAGATATTGGAGTTTTTCTGGCCCTTCTATTACCTACCTCTCCGTCGTGAATTATGCGGGGAGAAGACGTCCTCATGGGGGTGGGGATGGACTCCCCATACCTGACCTTTTAATCGGAATCAATGTGCGGTAAATACGCTCCTGTCTCAATCGATTCCAACAGTAATGGTTTCTATTGTAGTTCAATGAACTATCTCCGTCGGCGCGTTTGCGGTAGACTCTTCACCCTATCCCGATACTTAATGAGTTCGCAGTTGAGTATCCGATACGGGTACCCGACCGGCCATCCGTTTTCGAGGCCGCGTCGATTGTGGAATCGCCCGCATACTACTGGCGTGTTGGCATCTCTACACAATGGGAAAACAACTCGAGCGCGACCTGGGACTCCCGTCGGTAACGGCCATCAGCATAGGTGCGATGGTCGGCAGCGGCATCTTCATCCTGCCGGGACTGGCGATGAAGATGGCCGGGCCGGCGGTCGTCTTCGCGTACTTCCTCGCTGGGGTGCTGGTGTTGCCCGCGGCACTCAGCAAATCCGAGATGGCGACGGCGATGCCCGAGGCCGGCGGCACCTACCTCTACATCGAGCGAGCGATGGGCCCGCTGTTCGGGACTATCGCCGGGGTCGGAACCTGGTTCTCGCTGACGTTCAAGGGAGCGCTGGCGCTGGTCGGCGGCGCACCGTACCTAGTGCTTTTGTTCGATTTGCCGGTGACACCGGTTGCGCTCACCGTCGCGACACTTCTCATCATCCTGAACATCGTCGGTGCGAAGCAGACCGGGCGGATGCAAGTCGCCATCGTCGCGGTTATGCTGGCAGTAATGGTATGGTTCATCGTCGCCGGCGCACCAGACGTCGAGAGCGCCCGCTTCGAGGGCTTCTTCGATAGTGGGTTCGAGGGCATCCTCGGGGCGACCGGGTTCATCTTCGTCTCCTACGCCGGTGTCACCAAAATCGCCAGCGTCGCCGAAGAGGTCGAAAACCCCGACCGGAACCTCCCGCTGGGTATCCTTGGATCACTCATCATCACCGCCGCAATCTACGTCGCCATCGTGACCGTCATGGTCGGCGTCGCCGACCAGGCCGCCCTGACCGACACCCAAACCCCGATGGAAGTCGCCGCCAGTACCGCACTACCCGCTATTGGAGTCATCGCTGTCGTTATCGCGGCCCTCCTCGCGCTGATCAGCACCGCCAATGCGGGTATTCTCTCCTCATCGCGGTATCCCTTCGCGATGAGTCGTGACGGCCTCGCCCCAGACATTTTCGAGAACGTCAGCGACCGGTTCGAGACACCGGTCAACGCAATCACGATTACCGGCGGGGTGTTGCTCGTCCTCATCGCGTTCGTCCCCATCGACGACATCGCCAAACTCGCCAGCGCGTTCAAAATTCTGGTGTTTATTCTCATCAACGTCGCGCTCATCGCGTTCCGTCAGGGATCGATTGAGGCGTACGACCCCAGTTTCAAGTCGCCGCTATACCCCCTTCCTCAGTTGGTCGGCATTGTCGGTGGCATTGTTCTCCTGCGCTACATCGGGTTTGTCCCGCTGGTCGGGGCTGTCGTCATCACCGCTGGCTCGATGGTGTGGTACCATCTCTTCGTTGCCCGCCGGGGCGGGGTTGGCCGCGAGGGCGCGATGACTGACGCCGTCCGACGGAGCGTTGGCCGAGACGTGGTCGAGCAGACCCAAGCTGAGGTGGACACCGGTGGCGACGAGGTGCTGGTGGCGGTCACCGAGCGGACGGCCCCCGCCGTTGAGCGGTCGCTGATCGACCTCGCTGTGGACTTGGCGCAGACTCGTGAGGGTGGTGTCCGGGTCGTCCAGTTCGATGAGGCGCCCGACCAGACGCCGCTTCCGCAGTCCGCCGATACCCTCACCGAGGCCGACCAGGCCTTCGAGGCGAGAATGGCCGATCGGGCGACCGACTCGACGATACCGATTCGGTACGGGGAAGTCGTCAGCCACGACACCCGCCACGCGATTGTCAACTACGCCGCCGAGGTTGGAACCGACACGCTGATTATCGAGCGCTCGACCGGATCGACCCCGTTGTTGGGCAGCGACGCGGACTGGATCGAAGACCATGCTCCGTGTGATGTTATCGAGGTCTCGAATCTCGACCACGACGCCACCGAACGCATCGGCGTCGTGACCGACGAAGGGCCGTTCGACCCCACGAAGGTGGGGCTGGCCGACGCCCTCGCCACGGCTGTTGGGGGAACGGTCACTTTCTATTTCCCGCTTGGGGCGGACGCCCCGGAGAGCCGCCGGAACACGACCGACGACTATCTCTCCGAACTTGTTGCCCTGTGTGAGTCGCCGGTCGAGACCAGGGTTATCGGGTCGGGACTCGATGATGCCATCGAACTCGCGGCTGAGAACTCCGACGTCGTTGTTGTCAGCGGCGTCCAGCGCGGTCTTACTGACCGACTGTTCGGTCGCGCTGACCCGGTGACTGCGGGGACGGAACACGGCACGCTGGTCGTCTACGGGGAAAGCCAGCCTGGGCGCCTTCGTCGGGCGGTCGAACGGCAGTTATTCTAGATTACTATTCGACCGTCGGAGGTGGTCTGTCGGCTTCCTATATCGACTGAATCGGGAGTGGAATTGTTACACCACGACGAGACTGAACCAGCCGTAAGAACGACCGTACGAATCGCCCAGAGTACGTCGGTTCAGTAGGACTAGTGTGGTGGTTACAGGTGAGCTACAGAGCAATCCGTGGTTGACCTCTTACTTCAGGAATTTTCCCGAACTCCTCAAAGTGCCGTAGGCGTCAGTGAGTGCGGGAGATTGCTCAGTATGTCGCTGGGTCTCTCGGGGAGTACGAGGCACAACTCTGGCCGTTTATCGTTGAATTCGTACAGTCGAAGGAAGCGGCGTCGACATACACCTCTCCTTCGACGGTGGCATCCTGAAGCTTGACGCTATCATCCGAGACGACAGAACCAGCGACCTCACTGTTGAGGACTTTCACCTGCTTGTCACTGGTAGCGTTGCCGCCGACCGAACTCCCGTGAACGACTTCGAGTACTTTGACCGCGGATACCGATTCGGTGACAGTTCCGTTATCGAGCTTTATATCCGCTGTGTGCGACTGGATCGATCCCGTCACGAGGCCGTCTTGGAGGTTGAACACCGTCTCCACCTCGACATCGCCGTAGAAGGTGGCGTCGTCGGCGTCGATGTCCTTCGCGCCGCTCGTCGTCTCGCCGATGATGACACCGCCGTCTTGCACCTCGATGCCCTTACTCGTCTCGACATCACAAGCAACGACCTCGCCTATGACTTTCACGTTGTCCGTACCGCTATCTGATTCAGTTTCCACCCACGAGCAACCCTTGTCCGGGGTGGGCGCTGTCGCCTCTTGGGAGACTGACTCTTCCCAGATGACGTAACTTGTATCTTGGCTGCCGAACCAGACGACTTCGACAGTCGTCGCTGTCGGTACGATCCGGTGTTGATCGCCGGCCGCGAGTTCTCGGGAAGAGAGATCAGCCAACTTGACCCCGCCACGAATCTCGATGTTCTCTCCCTCTAGGGTTTGACCCTGCTCCACACTCAACGTCTGGACGGCACCGACATCCGTTGGTTCGAGCGACATCGTGACGGCCGGTGCAGGATCTCTCTCTTGGTTAAGCGAGTAGAACATTCCAGCAGATACAGCTGATAGCCCCACGACAACCGCCACCAGCAATACGATACCAATCACTGGCGAGATTGCCCGATCTTGGTTGGCTAAATCGGTCACTCAAGGGATTGGTAGGTCTGCGGCGTATTAAGCTGGTTCTATGGCTTTCAGAGTGTGAAGACGCTGTACCGAGCAAATTACTGCCGCTACTAACATTTCGAGCTTTAACGGCTACACCTCCTCATAGCCTCTCCTTCAACAGATTCGAACGACCCATACGCTCGCTATTACGGCTGGTTCAGTCTCGCTGCGTCTGTAACAGTGCCACTCTTGATTCGGCCGATATAGGTTACTCACCTATCGGTCGATACAGGATGTCTACGGATCGGTCGGTGTAAATCAGTTAGTGAGCGTTGTGACGGAGACGTAGTGCATCCTTCCTGCCGACAGGGGGTTGATCGTATCTTTCAGCATTACTCCTCAGAGGTGGTATCGGGAACAAACAGCAGTACCTGTTCTCCTGGCGTCAGATCATCAACGAGCAATCCGAACTCGTCACGTTCAGCGAATGAGCGAACATTGGGTTCGGGGGCCTCTTTGTCGTTCCGCTCACAGACGAGTTCGAGCGTGCCAGTCTCATCAGCTCGAAGTGTGAACTCTCGCATGAGTCACGTTACCACAGTCTCGCGTATAGATGTACGCACGAATGCGTACGGAAACACCTGAAAACAGATTGATTAGTCCGCACGCTCGTTCTCGCGGCTGTTTCAGTTCGATTCTAGATGAAGAAAACAGACCATCTATAACAGTACCCGTGACGACAGAGGAACACCGAGAGACGGGGGTTGTACACCCGATTAGTTCTGAGTATCGGCGCCGACGACGGCAGGGTGTCAATTCACAAAACCGAACCTCAGCCACGGCGCCGTCGACGGCGCCATACGAAGAGTCCCACAGAATCCTCGCCCGAAGTAGAAGAGTTATTCGGCGGTGCTTGAAATCTCAGGACGACTAGGAAACTCCTCAACGCCCGCATCTTCATCGGCCCAATCAGCGGCCATCATCGCCCATTTCCCGAGTTCTACGGCCCCATCCAGATCGAGGCCGCTATCTTGAACATCCATGACCGCCGCCGCGTAATCGCGGAAGGCACGCACCGCCCCGTCGCGGTCTCGCGCTTGGAGGGTCGAAATCACGTCTTCCACGCTGTCGGCGGCAGCTGTTGCCTCTAGATTAGATTGCACCTCATCCAGCACGCCTTCAAGCCATCCCTCAACGCATGCCTCAGTCGGAAAGTGCGTGCCATTGACCATCTTCTTCAGTAGGTCACTCTTCCGTCCACTGTCCGACCAGACATCCCCCATAGTGAGCATACGATCGAGGCAGATTGACCGAATCGCTCGTACGTTCTTTTTGGTGCTCGTTGGCACCACGCTCACAATCATATCGTTCACCTCCGGCTCCTCGACGATGTTCCGTTCCGTTGCGAGGGCAGCCTGTACAGCTGCTGCCTTCTTCTTGCGACTATGGCCTTGTGCGCTAATTTCGGGGAGGTGCTCCGGTTCGACGGCCGGCATCTCCATTGCATCTCGCTCGACGAGTTCTCCGAGTGCCGCGGGCGGGAGTCGTCGGCCTCCCCACGTCCCCTCCTCGCGCTTGCTGACGTAGTTGTCGAGTACAGAATCCGGTTCGTCGCTGTTCGGGTTGCTCCCGCTGCCGGTCAGCTCCTCGAGACGCGCCTCTAAATCGCTAACTCGCTCCTCTAACTGCTCGTCCGCCCCGTCAACTCCGGTTCCGTCACCGAGGGCGACTGCCAGTCGCGTGGCAAGCCGATCCACAGTCTCGTCCGCCAGCTTCACGACGACCTCGCCCTCGTCGTGGTTCTCTTCGGTCGTCTCTTGCATCGTACTCGGCGGTTGCCATTAGTCACTTATAACGTAACGGGTGGTTGTTGTTGTTATGCTGCGATAGAGCTCCAATGGACGCTACCTCACCCAAACGACGGGGAGTTCCGACACCCCTACTTAAACAAAACGTGTTGTTGTTGCTAACCCACCAATAGGGTACGGTGAACACTCCAGTCGGCGGCTGACGCTCATCCATCTTCACGGCAGAGGGCCCCAAGATTAGCCACGTGAGTTGGCACTACACTACATTCTATGACATACCATAATGTGTAACACGGTAACAAGGGAGTAGCTTAAGTGTCTCTAGTTCTTAGAGCGAAGCGAGGGTACCGTGTTTGCGGTACAGTGAGTGAGTGAATGCGAACGAGCGTACCGCATTCACCCGATTTGAGTCCAAGCGTCGACCGCGCGTCAACAGTCGCGTGTCTTGCCCTTTGTACCGGATTCTCCATCGTCACGTGAAGAGCACCGACACCATACCCGACCCCAATACTATAGCTACAACAACAACACCTCATCCCCCTTTTATTCCCCTTACTGCGTAGTCCGATTGGAACCAGTTGGGGGATGGCAGCCGTCGACGTGCCGTTGCGCCCCTTACCAATCGAGATCGGCACGACGCCGTTGACGGCGCCACGTCGGGAACACCAATAACGAGAAGACCGCATCTACCTCCAGAAAACAAGGGTCTATTATCCCGGGCGTGAGGTGAATCCTTCACTAAACACGGACAAGATAGTGATTAAAATCAATCCGCCGTCGTCGGCGCCGCCTCGAAACCAGTCACGTGTTGGACTCGCTACTGCACGAGCATCCATGCATTCGGAGAAACTGGAACGCGTCGCGGGTATCGCCACACTCGTTGCAGCGGTAACGAATGTGAACCTCGATGTTGAAATCACCGGACGAGACGAACCCCTCGCGCATCAAGCGGTCGATAGTCCGCTCGAAGACAATCCGTGTCTTCGACTGCAACGCGCGTAAGCTCTCCTCCGTCGCCGCAAAATCGACCGTCGCTTCATTGTTCCTCTCCGGTGTCACGCATTCCCGGAGGTGCCGTCGAATCGTGCTTGGCGTCACCTGGTCATTACTGATTTCGGCGGGATCGATTCCCTCTTGCTGCATCTCCCGCAACACGCGCGAATCGACACTCACTCACCTCCGATTCCGTCATCTTCGCTCTGTATTCCTCGACTGGGCGCCCAGACCGTCCGAGGTGATCGCCAGCGGCGCGAAGCAACCTCTCGTTGAACCAATCAGTAATCTCCTGAAGACTCTTTCCCTCCGTCCAGTCCTGACGGATGTCTGCGTCCAGAACATCCAGAGATAGACCGTACTTGTCGGCCAGCGCCTCTATCTCGCATTCGGTTTCTTCTGCCATAATCGCATGCTCCTCGTGCCCGTAGATGGCCAAAAGGGCTCACCCCCTCTCAAGCAGCACTCACAGAATCTGTCTATCGAGACGTATAAGCCGATCCGAGCCCTCGCGGGTAGAATCATCTCGAACCGGACGTAAGGATAGTACTCCAACTGCTCGGACAGGTTCCACAGTAGTGTCCAAAAATCGGTTGGCGCCGTCGTCGGCGCCGCGTCAGAGGAGATCAATCATGTGACCTGAATCGATGACCATCCGCAGCGCGTCACGCGGCCGCGGCTCCAGTTCCTCCGGATAACTGTCCGTCAACAACCTCCAAATCAACCGTTGAAACCGCTCTGACCGCGACTGAGTACTTAAATCCAAGACAACTAGGGCGGAAGTGGACAGCCGTCTTAAACGCTGTAACCGCTGAAAGCGCGCGAATCGATTGAATCATCTCATACGTTCGAAACCGCCGTCGACGGCGCCGTAGCTCAAGTAAGATTCACCGGGGATCGGTTACACTGCCGTCGACGGCAAACAGGTCGAACAGGCGCCGACGACGGCGCCAGAAGATAGGGCTGCCAAACGCCTACGTGTTCAACGTCGCACTCGTCGACATCGCGGCTCTGTCAGAGGTTGGTTGATTTCCGGACAATCACGTCATTGTCGACCGCGACGACGTCCTTCTCGGTGAGGTGTTGGATGGCATCGTCCACGGCGTCGGGAGGGAGATCAACCGCGGCTTTCACCTCCGAGCGAGAGATCGACCACTCGAAGGCCTGTAGCACTTCGAGTTCCTGGTACACACGTTCGGTAATTTCGGAGACCCGCTCAGCCAACGGTGTCGAGATGTTGTGCTGGGCTTCGAGTTCGAGCAGTGCCTCGTTCGTGTGCGTGACGAACAACTCCTGTCCCAACAACTCGATTTGCTGCTCCAGTTCGTCTTCGATGACGTCGAAGTCGAGTTCAGTCTGCACGAGGGCGAACATATCCTCGATGTCGTCCGTTCGCCCGGCAACCGACTTGAACAGGAAGATGTCCTCGGCACTGACCAGCGCGACCGACAGTCCACCAGCGTCGAGGTAGGTCTCACTACGCTGTCGCATCCCCTCTGTAGGGGCGAGTTTGTCAATTACCGGTAGAAGATATTGATCCGACATCCATCGTCGTTCTCGAGAACTCGCTGTGCGCTGAAATCGTCGCACCTGCTTCTGCTTTTCGTCACAGGGGGTGGGAACCGACCCTTTCGCCTCCACCCAGTCGACAAGTTCGGACACGTAACTGCGATTCCGGTCTAACCCCCGGTGAGCCCGGGCACTGCCGACGGTTCCTGAGGGACTTTCAGCGCCGAGAGTTCTGCCTCGGTGTGCAGTATGTTGCAGATTTACGAGATAATTATAAATTCGATTTTCTGCAACATCAGACCGTCCGTCAGGGGAGTGAACGGTGGCCACGCTCCGACTGGTGGGAGCTTCAGTTCGAAAATAAATCCCGATTTTCCATTTTCAGGCAATCTCGCGGGCTTGCTGCCCGAAGTTCCTTGGAGCCCGAGCTCTCTTTCTTTATCCCTCCTTCAAATGAAATGTCGGCGGGTGACCGCCGACGTAGTCTCGTTTGGTGGGGCTAACGTGGGGTATGGGGGTCACGGGGGTGGCCCGTCAGCCCATTCTTCTTTTCCATCACTCGGCGCCGTCGACGGCGCCGGCCGGTCGAAGATACTCGGCGTACTCGTCTTCGTTCGGATGGAGGTGGGCCTTCATCGGTCTCGGACTTGTTGTGACCCATCAACTCCTCGTCAGAGATACCAGCACCAGACCACGGGGCGACCGGTTCGAATGAAACCGAGACGCGCGCAGGAGAGCTCAGCTCCTCCCTTAATTTTAAGTTGACTAGTCGACTGAATGGATTTAGAGATTGCGTGACGGCAGTAGGGAGCGACCCGCTGCGGAATGAACTCTGCAAGGCGGTTTCGGGGTTCTTTTATAAACACCCCGACGCCGTCGTGTGAATTCGAACCGTTCCGAAAAGGGATGGGCGCTGCAGGATTTGAACCCGCGGCATCTTGGTCCGAAGCCAAGTGCTCTGTCCAAGCTGAGCTAAGCGCCCGCACCCGTACCTAACTGGAGTCGTGCTTTTAACCCTGTCCATTCGGGCGAAGTTCCGGTGGGTTCAAGCGGCCGGCGGGGGACCCCGAGATATGGTGCAGGTGCGCGGGTTAGTCGAGTTGACGCGCCCGGGGAACGCCATCGCCGCGGGCGGGTTGACCTTTATCGGCGCGTTCGTCGCCGGGGGACTGGACGCCCCCCTACCGGCGGCCTTTGCCGTGGTGGCGACGGTGTTGGCGACCGGCGGAGGCAACGCCATCAACGACTACTTCGACCGGGAGATCGACGCCATCAACCAGCCGGAGCGCCCGATTCCGCGCGGTGCCGTCTCCCCGCGTGGGGCGTTGGCGTTCAGCGTCGCGCTTTTCGGCGGCGCCGTCGCGTTGACGCTGCTGTTGCCGCCGCTGGCCATCGCCATCGCCGTCGTCAATCTCGTCGGCTTGGTCGCCTACACGGAGGTCTTCAAGGGCATGCCGGGCGTCGGCAACGCTCTGGTGGCCGCACTGACCGGAAGTACGTTCCTCTACGGCGGCGCCGCGGTCGGCGGCGATCTGGTCGCGGTTTTAGTGCTGTTCGCGCTCGCGGCCGGCGCGACGATGGCGCGTGAAATCGTCAAGGACGTCGAGGACATCGAGGGCGACCGCGAGGAAGGATTGAACACGCTTCCCATCGCCATCGGCGAGCGGCGGGCGCTGTACGTCGCGGCGGTCTTCGTCGCGGCGGCAATCGTCGCCAGTCCGGCACCGTACGTGCTCGGGGTTTTCGGCGTCGTCTATCTCGTCGCCCTCGTTCCCGCCGTCGTGGCGATGGCCGTCGCCACCTACCGGTCCTTCGAGGACCCGACGACGGGTCAGACGTGGCTGAAGGCGGCTATGTTCGCGGCGGCCATCGCCTTCGTCATCGGGCGGCTTGCCGTCGTCGTGTAGGTTTTTGACGTGTCGACCATTCGGTCAAGTATGCCCGTCGAAAGCGACGACGAACTCCGGGAGATACTCGACCTCGAAACCATCGCCGTCGTCGGTTGCTCGACGACGCCGCAGAAGGACGCCCACGCGATTCCGAAGTTCATGCGCGAACGGGGCTACGAAATCATCCCGGTCAACCCCTACGCCGACGAGATATTCGGAAAGGAGGTCTACGACTCCCTCGCTGACGTCGAGGAGGAGATCGATATCGTCGACGTCTTCCGGCCGAGCGAGGAGGTAAGCGACATCGTCGACGCGGTGCTGGAACGCGACGACGTCGACGTCGTCTGGACGCAACTCGGCATCCGCGACAGCGAGGCCGGCGAGCGCGTCGAAGACTCCGGCCGCAAGTACGTCGAGGACAAGTGCCTGAAGGTCGAGTACAACCGCTTGAAATAGTTATTCGCCGCTGTCGGCCCCGGAACTGGAGCCGGATTCGGCATCCGCGACGGCGGTACCGTCGTCGCCGTCGGCCTCGGTGACCGCGGGTTCGGCCTCCTCGATGGCGACTTCGGTGAGGAGTTCGTCGACGTTGATGTCCTCCTTCTCGGCGAGGGCTTCGAGGATGGCGCCCTGCTGGTCGAGTTTGTTTTCGAGGGCGTCGACCCGCTGGTTCGTATCCTGGACGGTCTCGCGCATCTCGATGATCTGCTCGCGGAGTTCGTTGATTCGGCTGTACAGTTCGTCGCCCATGTCGGCGACTTTCTGGAGTTTCTTGGTCGCGCCTCCGAGTCCCATGTTCCTCGTATCGGTGCCCGCCGTGGTGTGCCTTGCGGTGCGCGCCGTATCCCCGAGCGTTAAGACGCCCGACACCGGATTCCCGGTATGGACAGCCGTCGCGCCGCACCGCAACTCGGCATCGTCGCGTCGTCGCTCGTCGTCGTCGTCCTCGTCGTTCCGTATCTCGTCGTCGACAGCGCCGCAGTATCGAGTTACTACGGCGCCGGCACGCCGACGCCGTGGGCGGCCGGCCTGATGGCGCTGGCCAGCGTCATCATCTTCGCCGCCGGCCTGAAGGACCGCACCGACCCAGAAACGGCCGCCGGCGCCGGTGTCGGCCTCGGTCTCGTCGTCTTCCTCATCGCGCTTTTGTGGGCCGTCACCGTCCCCAGCGAGGTGCCGCTCCAGTTGGCGACCGATGACCCGCTCGTCGGCCCACTGACGACCGGTGTCGTCCTCGAATATCACCGCTGGGTTCTCGCCGCGGTGTCGGTGCTGGTCCCCGTCGCTGGTGGTTGGTATGCGCGAGCGCTGCGGCTGTTTTAAACAGAACTTGGCGGATTTCGAGTATCAAAGAGAGTTGGCATACGCCGAGCGCAGCGAGGCGTTTCCCCGGACGCGACCGCAGGGAGCGGCCGGTAGCGACGAGTGACTAACGCGGCGCGAAGCGCCGCGGCTGGAACGAGTCGCTATTTTTCATCGAAGTTTTTGTCGGGTAGCCGCCAGCGGCGGCTACCCGTACAAAAAGTTCGGAATGAATGGTTGGACGCCGGGGGTTGCCTGGCCGTTCCAATACGGGGAGTCCCGCTTGCCTCCTCGGCCCCGCGACCCTACGGGCGACAGCTGTCCGTGGGCCCGCTGCTCACTTCCGTGCCTGACGGATTACCCACGGTTAACTCCGGCTGAACGTCCCTGCAGACGCCAGCCCGGAGACCGCTGCCCTCGTAGGACGAGGCTTCGACGTTGGCTTGCGGGGCCCGTACTGGTCGGGCCAGACGAACCCCGGATTCGGTCCCCGCTAAAGACCATAGCGCGGGTAGCGAGCGGGGCCTAACCGCCCGACCTGAGTCCAGATTATCGTAGACGGTTCCGACTTAAGTGTCTTTCGTCAACCGACACGACCGCTATCCAGTGGTTTTCCCGAGTCCCGAACGCGGCCGTGAGAAGCCCGCTCGACACGGTCTGTGTCGAACGGCGAGCGTACCGACGAGAGAGCCGACAACGAAACCCCCAAGGCGTCTCCGCCGGACCAGCGGGTATGAAGGCGACCGCGAAGGCGCACCCGATTCAGGGCATCGTCAAGTACCACGGGATGTTCGACCACGAGTTGCGGCTTCCCTACCACGACTCGATCTCCGTCTGTACCGCGCCGAGTCACTCCAAGACCACCGTCGAGTTCGATTCCGCCCGGGACGCCGACCGCTACGTCGTCGACGGCGAGGTCCTCGAGGGCCGCGGCGCCGAGCGCATCCGTGGCGTCGTCGACCGGGTCCGCGAACTCGCCGGCATCGACGAGCGCGTGCGCTTCGAATCCATCAACGACTTCCCGACGAACATCGGCTTCGGCTCCTCGGCGTCCGGCTTTGCGGCCGCCGCCGTCGCACTGTGTGCCGCCGCCGACCTCGACCTCTCGCATCCGGAGATGTCGACGATCGCTCGCCGCGGGTCGGCCTCGGCGGCGCGGGCCGTCACCGGCGCGTTCTCGCATCTCCGCACCGGCAAGGACGACATCGACTGCCGCTCCGAGCGCATCGAGACGGACCTCGAAGACGAGTTGCGTATCATCGGCGCCGAAGTCCCCGCGTTCAAACACACCGCGGCGGCCCACCGCGAGGCCGCCGACAGCCACATGTTCCAGGCGCGGTTGGCCCACATTCACGAGCAAATCGCGACCGCTCGACACGCCCTGCGCGAGGCGGACTTCGCGACGACCTTCGAGACCGCCGAACACGACTCGCTGTCGCTGGCGGCGACGACGATGACCGGCCCGGAGGGGTGGGTCTACTGGAAGCCCGAGACGCTGGAGGTCTTCGAGACGGTCCGCACGCTCCGCGAGGAGGAGGACGTGCCGGTCTACTTCTCGACGGACACAGGCGCCTCCGTCTACATCAACACGACCGACCGATTCGTCGACCGGGTCGAGGAGGCCATCGCTGACCTCGGTATCGACACCCACGTCTGGGGCGTCGGCGGCCCCGCCGAGGTGCTCGACGAGGACGAGGCCCTGTTCTGAGCTCTGTCGTACGTTTCCGGCCGGAGACGGCGCCACCCGGAGATTCGCCGAGAGCGGAACGTTAAGGGGCCCACGAATCCCCACGAACACGCATGAACGAGCAGGGTATGCAGTCGCTTTTGGACCACGACACGATGGCCGAGCGTGTCGAGTCCGGCGGGGTACCCGAGTGGGCCCGAGCGCACTTCGAATCATTCACCGACGGTCTCACCGGCGAGCGGAACGACACACCGTTTCCCTGCTTTTTCGGCACGGAAGCGGTCAAGAACGGCGAACTCCTCTATACCTGTGTCCCGTCGACCAGCGACCGGACAGCACTGACGGCCCTCGGCGAGACGCTGCTGGAATACCTCGACACCTACGAGGACTACGCCGACCGGGCCTCGCTGGTCGCCTTCTTCCAACCCGCCGAACGGCCGCTGTCGGAGGCCGACTACCACGATACGCTGTGGCACATCCTCCAGTTCCTCCACGTCCACGACCCGGAACCGTGGCCCGACCACATCCCTACCGAGACCGACCACCCGAAATGGGAGTTCTGCTTCGGCGGCGAACCCATGTTTCCGACCTGTCGAGCGCCCTTCTACGACACCTACAGGAGTCGGTACTGTCCCATCGGCCTCGAAATCACGTTCCAGCCCCGAACGCTGTTCGAGGACCTCAACGTGACCGCCGACTACGAGCAGGGACGGAACGCCCGCGAGGTGATTCAGGACCGGCTGGAGGGCTACGACGGCGTCTGTCCCCACGCCGACCTGGGCGACTGGGGCAACGAGGGCGACCGAGAGTGGCACCAGTACCTCTTCCGGGAGGACGATTCGCAGGCTCCGGACGAATGCCCGATGACCGTCACCCGTGAACACCCGAAGACCGACCACCTCATCGGCAACAGGCCGTCTGTTTCGGCGGACTGACCGGGTCGGTAGCCGACGAACCGACGGACGGGCGCACGACGCTCGTCCGACGGCGGCGATACACCTACGTGCGCGCGGTTGCAGGATACGCCCGTGAGCGATTACTACGTCGGTGCCGTCGCCCGCGGCGGCGTCTGGCTCGCGGTCGCCTACACCGACGAGGGCTACGACCACGCGGCGGTCCTCGATGGGGTCGGCGAGCTATGGACCCGCTACGAGGAGACCGCCGAGCGCGTGGCCGTCGACGTTCCCATCGGGCTGGAGTCGACGACGGCGCCACGGCCGAACGAGGCCGCGGCCGTCGAGTTGCTCGGCGAGCGTCGCGAGGCCCTCATCCCGGCGCCGGTCCGGGAGGCCGCCCGCAAACAGCGCTACCGGGCCGCAGCCCGGGTCCACGAGCGCAAGACCGGCCGCAGCCTCTCGCAGACGGCCTTCGAGCGCGCGCGCGTCATCGCCGGCGTCGACGAGTTCCTGACGACCATCGACGAGGCGCGGCCGATGTTCGTCGAGGCCCTGCCGGAACTCTGCTATCGCGCCTTCGCGGGCGAACCGCTCTCCTACCCACCGAGCGTCGCCGCCGGCTACGCCGAGCGCATGCGCGTTCTCGCGTGCTTCGACCGCGACGCCCCGCCGACCGTCCAGTCGGTCGCCGAGGCGACCGAGGGCCACGAAGTGCCGATTCCGGCCGTCCTCGACGGCGTCGCACTCGGCCTGACGGTTCGGCCCGGCCCCGGCGACCTCCGGTCGCTGCCGGCCGACCCGCCCACCGACGAGAAGGGCCTGCCGATGCAGTACGTCTACCGGAGCGAAACACCGCTGACGGCCGGCGAGACGGCCTGAAAAAGAGTCGTCCGTCGCTACGATTCGGCGACCGGGCCGTCGGCGAACTCGAGGCCACCGGTGAGGGTCCGGTGGGGGTAGGGGATGTCGATGCCCTCCTCGTCGAACCGCTGTTTGACGTTCCGGACGTACTCGGCGCGCGTCTTCACGAAGTCCGCACGGGAGGGGTTCGAAATCCAGATGCGGGACTGCAGGCCGACCGAGGAGTCGCCGAGTTCGGTCAACCGAACCGACGGCTCGGGGTCGTCCATAATGTCGTCGTGGGCTTCGGCCTCTTCGAGGATGATATCCGTCGCCTGCTCGATGTCGTCGTCGTAGCCGATGCCGAAGACGAACTTCAGGCGGAGTTTGTCGGCGTCGACGGGGTTCTTGACGACGTTGTCGGTCAACTGGGAGTTCGGTACCGTCAGCAGTTCGTTGTCGAACGTCCGCAGGCGCGTGACGCGGAGGCTGATGTCCTCGACGACGCCCGACTGGTCGTCGAACTCGATCCAGTCGCCGATTCGGAACGGCTTCTCGGTGAAGATGAAGACGCCGGCGACGAAGTTCTGGAGAACGTCCTGCATCGCGAAGCCGATCGCCAGCGTCGCAGCGGCGGCGATAGTCGCAAGCGAGGTCAGGATGTTCCCCCGCCCGGCCGCGCTGAAGGCGATGGCGATGGCGATGAAGACGACGATGAAGAAGGCGACCTTGTTGAGGGGTTTCTTCGCGTGCGTGTCGAGCCCGCGGCGGTCCATCGCCCGGTTGACGAGGGGGATGACGAAGGCCCGGCCGGCGATGTACAGCAGGATGAAGACGAGGATACCCTGAACGGCGTAGCCGATGGGGTCCGCGATGGTCGGGTCGACGTTGAAATAGTCGTTCAGGAACCGGCCGACGAGGCTGGTGGCCGCGTCCGCGGCGGCCTGGAGCACCATCATCGACGAATCACCGCCGTGTGACCCCGCGTATCGAACACCTCAGCGCCGACGCGGTCGGCCAACTCCTCGGCCAGTTCCTCGGTGTTCGTCCCGCCCCGGGCCGCCCGGAGGAACTTCACTTTCACCAACTCGCGGTCGTCCAACTGGTCTTTGAGTTCGTCTACGACCGGGTCGAGTCCGGATTTGCCTACCCAGACCGTCACGTCGAGGTCGTGAGCCCGCTTTCGCAGGTCGTTTTCCGACATACAACCGGGTTGGGTTTCCTCTCTTAAAAGAGTGGCAGACACGGCCGCTCAGTAGGGGAACCGGGCCTGTTCCCCGCACTCGCAGGTGACCACGACGTGGCCGTCCTGCGTTCGCACCCGCGCGTTCCGGCCGGGAACCAGATACGCGTCGCACGCGTCGCAAGTGAATCGTTTAAATCGCTTCGGCAGCGACAGGCGGTTCCGCTCGGCGACCCGGCGGGCCCGACGCACGTACCGGCGCGCGAGGTCGTCGTCGCCCTCCCGGGCGGCCGCCCGCGCCAGTTCGTGTAACCGCTCGATGCGTTCCTCGGCGACGCTCACGGGCCGTCGTTCTCGGCGCCCGCGTTTAGGCGTTCCGTGATGGGTCCGGCGGGCGTCGGTTCCCACCGGGTGGGACGTGGGGTCGGTTTATAAGCCATCGTCCGACCAAGGTGTAACTGTAAAGGACTGATCCAAATGTCAACTACAACCCGAAACCGGCTCGAAAGCCGCTACGGTGGGCTCACCCTCACCGGCGACCCCCACGCTCTCAGCGCGTGGTTCGTCGTCGCGTTGCGGCTGGTAATGGGCGGTATGATTCTCTTCGCTGGCCTCGGGAAGGTCAGCGAATGGCCGTTCGACGCGAGCGGCTACCTCGTCCACGGGGTCGACCCCGCGAGCCCGGTCAGCGGCCTCTACGCCGCGATGGCCGCCAGCCCGGCGGTCATGGAGACGATTAACGTCCTCATCCCGGTGACCCAGCTCCTCATCGGTGCGGCGCTCATCGCCGGCGCGTTCGTCCGACTGGCCGCCCTCGGTGGCGCCCTACAGATGACGGCGTTCTACCTCGGCGGCTGGGCCGGCGACTGGCTGGCGCTGTTCGATTCGACGCTGGTCTACATGGTCGTCTTCCTCGCCATCGGGGCCTTCGCCGCGGGCCGCATCCTCGGCGTCGACCGCTACCTCGAGCGGCTCGAAGTCGGCGGCATGCCGCTCATCGAGCGGTACCCCCGACTCGGATACGTCCTCGGCTGAACGACCGCTTTTTCGCATCGGTTTCCGTTTTCAGCGACTCCCGACGAGTAGAAACCGTTTTGTGCGCGAAGCCACGACTCGCACATGGGAACCGCACGACCGCAAATCCGACTCGCCGGCCGATTGGTCGGCTTGGGATTGCGGTAGTGCTGGCGTAACGCCACAGGCTGGCCCGCTGCCAGCCCCTGCGAGCAATCACGCCAATCGACTACAGCGGTCCGTGCAGTTCCAATTTACAAACAATGGCACGAATGCATTCCCGCCGTCGTGGGTCGTCCGGTTCGGACCGACCTGCGGCCGACGAACCGCCGGAGTGGAGTGACGTAGACGAAGACGCAATCGAGGAGCGCGTCGTCGAACTGGCCGAAGAGGGGCACGACCCCAGCCAGATCGGCCTCAAGCTGCGCGACGAGGGCGTTCAGGGCACGCCCGTGCCGGACGTCAAACTGGCGACCGGCAAGAAGGTCACCGAAATCCTCGAGGAGAACGACGTTACCCCCGACTTCCCGGAGGACCTCCGAAACCTCATGGAGCGGGCCGTCCGTCTCCGCGCCCACATGGACGAAAATCCCGGCGACGCCCAGAACAAGCGAGCGCTCCAGAACACGGAGTCGAAGATTCGCCGGTTGGTCGACTACTACCGCGGCGACAAACTCGACGCCGAGTTCACCTACGAATACGACGAAGCCAAAGAGCTACTGGAGTAAGTCACGATGTCCGCCGCCGGCCGCTCGGAGGACGACCGCACCCCTGACCGCGTAGCCGCCGGTCTGCGCGATGCCGACTTCGTTCGGCTCGTCGCGACCGCCGACGGCGACGCGCTCGCCGCGACGGGTCTCTTGGCCCGCGCACTCGATGCCGCCGAGGTGCCCTATCAGGCCAGCCTCGCGGCCGTCCCCGACGCCCCGGCGACCGACGCCGATTTCACCGTTTCCGTCGGCCACACCGACAGTTACGCGGACGTCCCGCTCCGCGGGGAGCCACTCGCCCTCGCGGCCGCCGACATCGCCGCCGACCTCGCAGGCGAGGCGGTCGATTCGACGCTCGCGCTTGCCGGCGCGGTCTGTGCCGGCGCCGAACCGTCGGGGACCTTCCTCGAACGCGCCGACCTCGACCGACGACCGGGCGTCGCCGTCCCGACCGAGGACCGTACTGAGGGCCTCGCCGGGTCGACGCTCGTGCATGCCGACTTCTCGGGCGACCGGGAAGCGGCCGAAGACGCGGTTTCGGCGGTCGATGCCGGCCGCGAACTCGCCTCTTACGTCGCGCTGTCGGCCGTCGAGGACGCACCCCCGCGTGCCTCCGAGGCGGTCGAACGCGCGCTGTATCCCTATGAGACCGACCGGTTCGAGACGCTCGGCGGCTACGCCGACGTGCTCGATGCGGTCGCCCGGGAACGGCCCGGGACGGGACTCGCCCTCGCGCTCGGCCACGCCGTCGACGAGACGGCACTGGAGGCCTGGCGCGCACACGGCCAGCGGGCCCACGACGCGGTCCGCGAGGCCGACACGAGCCGATACAACGGTGTCTACGCGGCCCGGGTCGGCCCCGACGCGCCGCTGGGCACCGTCGCTCGTCTCCTGCTTGCCTATCGCGCCCCCGAACCGGTCGCGCTCGTCTCGACCGAGGGCGGCGCGGCAATCGCGGCCGACCGCGATATCGGGCAGGCGGCCCACGAGGCGGCAGCCAGCCTCGACGGCCGGGCGACCGCCCGCGGCACCCACGGACGGGCGACGTTCGACGGCACGGCGACCGACTACATCGCGGCCTTCCGGGAGGCGCTATGACCGCCAGCCACGAGGTGACGATTCGGACGGACCACGACGACGCCGAGGTCGTGGCGGCGGCGCTGACTCCCGACAACACCGCGGAGATGTCGACCCGCGTCGAGGGGTCATCTATCGTGACGACCATCGAGCGCGATTCGACCGGCGGCCTCCGGACGACGGCGGACGATTACGTGACGAACCTCACAGTCGCACAGACGATAACCGATACGACAACACAATCATGAGCGAACGTTCAGTATCCAAGCGGAAACAGGAGAAGCGATGGTACACCATTATGGCCCCCGAAATCTTCGACCGGGCCGAACTCGGTGAAACACCCGCCGAGGAACCCGAGCAGGTCTACGACCGGACTATCGAGACCACGCTCGGCGACCTCCAGGGCGATCAAAGCGAGAACAACACGAAACTGACCTTCCAGGTCACGGACGTCGGCAGCGACACCGCCTACACGGAGTTCATCCAGCACGAACTCACCCGTGACTACCTCCGCAGCCTCACCCGCCGCGGCACCTCGAAGGTCGACGCCTTCGTGACGGTCCTGACGACCGACGACTACCGACTGCAGGTCCAGCCCGTCGCCTACACGACGAAGTCCGCGGACCGCAGTCAGGAACAGGAGATCCGACAGATCATGGTCGATCTCGTCGAAGAGGCCGCCGAGGAACGTACCTTCGAAGGGCTCCTCGACAGCATCGTCGAAGGTCGTCTCTCGTCGGCCATCTACAACGACGCGAAGAAGATCTACCCGCTTCGCCGCGTCGAGGTCCAGAAGACGCGCCTCGAGGCCCGACCCGAAGAGGTCGCCGCCGAGGAAGAGGCCAGCGTCGACGTCGAAGACGACGAGGAATAACGCGACCGAGATTCTCGTTTTTATTCCGCCCGACCAGCCGCGAGGCCGTTCACCGGCCGCCTACTATTCGCGGACGACGATGGTGCCAACCATTCCGCCGCTTTCGTGGGGGATACAGAAGTAGTGGTGTTCACCGGCTACCTCGAAGGTGTGAGAGAAGGTCTCGCCCGGCGCGATGTCGCCCTCGCCGGTATCGTACCACGCCTCGCGGGCGGCATCGGTCGAGGTGCGGTCGCCGCTGGCGAAGAAGGCGGCACCCTCGGGCAGTGCCGACTCGTAGGCGGTGACGGTGTGGCCCCGAGAGCCGTTGTTCCCCCAGACGACCGTCTCGCCGACCGAAACCTCGTATTCGTCCGGGAGGAAGGCGTTCTGGGACATCCCGATGTCGTAGTCCTCCTCGGAGAGGCCGCCGGCGAAGGCGTCGAGACAGCCGGCGGTTCCGACCGCGAGGGCGGCGCCTGTGGTCCGGAGATACGCCCGTCGGTCCATATCCGAACTCGTGGCCGGACGGCCAAAGGCGCCTCGGTTCCGGCGTGAAGCGAACGTACTAAGGTCGGCGTCTTCGACCGCCCGACATAGAGCCATGCAGCCGCGCTTTCTGGGACAGTTGGGGCTGGCCGACACCATCACGGTCGCCAACGCGGCGCTGGGTTTCGTCGCGGCCGCCGTCGCCCCCGTCGACCCCGCATTGAGCGCGCGGCTCATCCTGCTGGGCGCCATCGCCGACGGCCTCGATGGGGTCGTCGCTCGCGCCCGCGGCGGCACCGCTGTCGGTGATTACCTCGATTCGCTGGCCGACGTGGCCTCCTTCGGGGTCGCCCCCGCCGTCTTCGTCTACGCCGTCGCCACCGGCGGCGGCTTCCCGACCCTCGATACGCCGCTCGGTGCCGCGTCGGTTGCCATCCCCGCCGTCTTCGTCGCGATGGCCGTCGTCCGTCTCGGCTTTTATATGTTGCAAGACCGCGAGGACCCGACGACGGAGGGCGTCCAGACGACGCTCGCCGCCACCATCCTCGCCGTCCTCTATCTCGCAGGCGTCACGGACCCGGCGTTTCTCCTCGGGACGATGGCCCTGTTCTGTTATCTGATGGTCGCCGCCATCACGTACCCGGAACTGTACGCCCGCGACGCGCTCATCCTCGGCGGCTTGCAGGCACTGACGGTCTTCTTCCCGACCGTCGTCAACCGCGTCTTCCCTCGCTCGCTGTTGCTGTTTGCCGTCGCGTATCTCGTCCTCGCGCCGTTTATATACTGGCGCGAGGCGTGAAGCCGACATTTAAGAGAGATAGCATCCGCGAGAGGGGGTTCGAAGAACCCCCTCGAAGCGGTTCTCGGCGACGAGCGAAGCGAGTCGCCGTAGCGCGCACGGACTGGAGGCGCCCGAACGGCGCCGAAAGGAGTACGCGCGCATATTTTCACCACGTTTTTGCCCGACTGAGCGCGCCGCAGGCGCGCGAGGGAGGTGCAAAAAGTGGATGAGAAGGGAAACGCTCTTGCCCCGTTCTTGCGGATAGGCGTGTATGAGCAACGGGGACGACGAGACGACCGAGGACGACACCTCGGAGGAGACGGCCCTCGACGCGGACACCCTCGAATCCCGCCTCGATGACGTCGAAAGCGCCATCGAGGCGGCCGAGACGGAGGCCGACCTCGACGACGCCGAGGCGGACCTCGATTCGGTCGAAGCCGACGTCGAAGCGGCAGACCTTCCGGAACCGGACGACGAAGACGAAGAATCTCGCGAGGAGCAGTTGACCTCGCGCATCGAGGAGCTTCGTGACGTGCTCGAAGAAGCACGCGGCCCCTACGCCGAGGACGTACAGGAGGTCCTCGACGAGGCGGCGACGAAACTCCGCGAGACGCGCTGGACGGAGGACGGCGAACCCGACGCGAAGGCGGCCGCCGAGACGTTCCTCGATGCGGCCGGCGAGGAACTCGACGCCGACTTCGTGGCCGGCAGCGACGAACTGGACGACCTCGCGGCGGCGCTCGAAGACGTCGGCGAGACCATCGTCGAAGGCGGGTCGGCCGTCGAGGGCGGTCTCGACCCCGACGAGGACGACGAAACCATCGCGGCGCTGCTGGAGGCCGCCGACGAACTGGAGACGGGCCTCGACGACGCCGAGGAGTGGGACGACCTGACGGTCGTCGAACAGCTCCGCGTCGAAGGGTTCTACGACCGGATGAACGCCGAAAACCGGAAGGACTACCCGCCGGAGTTGACGGTCATTCGCCTCGCGGAGGCCGAAAACGACCCCGAGCGCATCGTGCAGGCCCTCGAGAAGTTCGAGTCCGACTTCATGGAGGAGAACTGCATCGACGCGCTCCGCCGACTCGGCTCCGAGGAGGCCTTCGAGATCATGCACGAGCGCGCCCAGAAGCGCAACCGACCCGAAATCGAGGTGCTCGGGAAGATCGGCGACGAACGCGCCGTCGAGACGCTCGTGGAGTTCGCCAACAGCGACAACCCGCCGCTCCAGAAGGTGACGCTGCGCGCGCTCGGCGAAATCGGCAGCGAGGAGGCGACACAGGCCGTCGCGAACGCCCTCGACGACGACGAATCGGTCGTTCGCTCGCAGGCCGCACGCGCACTCGGTCTCCTCGGTGACACGCGCGCCATCGAACCGCTCTCGGACGTGTTGGACGACGAGGACGAAGAAAACGAGGTCCGTGCCTCCGCGGCGTGGGCCCTCGTCCAGATCGGCACCGAGCGCGCCCTCGAGGCCGCCGCCGAGTACGACGACGACCGCGCCTACACGGTGCAGGTCGAAGCCGAGAAGGCGCGCGACGCGACCGCCGCCTGATACCCACCGCTGTAGTCTGTCCTCGACGAGCGCCGACTCAGAGGGCGCTCGCCGGTAATTCGTTACAACGGTTGGTATAGCCGACCCTTTTTGTACCAAGCCGGGACCAACCCGGCGCGTGCTTGCCCGTCGCACAACCCTCGTGTTCGCCATCGTACTGTTGGCCTGTAGCGTCGGCGCCGGCCACGCCGCTGGAGCGCCGAACGGTACGTCCCAGCAACACGAATCCTCGAACGCGACGCTCGTCTCGGCGTATCCGTCCCCGGTCGCCCGCGGGGACTCGGGCGAGTTCGTCACCGTCCGCTTTTCCCACCCGACGAACACGGCTGGTTGGACACTGACCGACGGCAAGACGACGGCCCGCTTGCCGAACCGGACCGTCGACGGAACGGTCGCGTTTGCGATGAATACGTCCGCTGCCGGCCGGCACACGGACCACCCGACCGCGCATCTCGATGGCCGACTCCTGTTGGCCGACGGCGGCGACCGACTCGAACTCCGGGCCGGAAATCGGACCGTCGACAGCGCCGGCTACCGGAACGCGCCGGAGGCACGAATCCGAGACTTCGAGACCGGCCGCTGGCGGCCCGTCGGCGCGACGGACTTCGACCCGGTCCGAACCGACGGCGGAACGGCGACGGCGTTCGTCCTGCCGGACGGCGACGACGTGACGGCCGAGACGCTCGCGAGCGCGGAGGAGCGTCTCCTCCTCGCCGGCTACACGTTCACTTCCGCGCGGACGACCGACGCGATTATCGGGGCCCACGAGGACGGTGTCGAGGTGCGCGTCCTGCTGGATGGCTCCCCGGTTGGCGGGATGACAGTTCGCCAGCAACGCCAACTCGACCGCCTCACCGAGGCGGGCGTTTCGGTACGGCTCCTCTCCGGTCCACACACCCGCTACGACCACCACCACGCCAAATACGCCGTCGTCGACGACCGGGCGCTCGTCCTCTCGGAGAACTTCAAGCCCGGCGGAACGGGCGGCATGTCGAGTCGCGGCTGGGGCGTGGTCCTCGACGACGGCGGGACGGCAGCGGCGCTGGCGGACCTCCACGGCGTCGACTGGCGCTGGCGGGCGGCGACGCCGTGGGAAGAGTACCGCGCGGGCCGCGACTTCACCGAGTCCGACCCCGCTCTCGGGGAGTTCGAGGAGCGTCACCCGCCCCAATCGCTGACGGTCGAATCGACGACCGTTCTCGTCGCACCGGACAACGCCGCCGAGGAGATGATAGACCGCATCGACACCGCCGACGACCGCGTGCTCGTTCAGCAGATGCACATCGATAGCCGCGACGAGCGACTCCTGCGGGCCGTGCTTCGGGCCGCCGACCGCGGCGTCACCGTCCGCATCCACCTCTCGGGGGCGTGGTACGCCGAGGAGGACAACGCCGCCCTCGTATCGTGGCTCAACCGCCGGGCGGACGCGGAGGGCTGGGACCTGCAGGCTCGCGTCGACGAAGCTAGCGGCTACGAGAAAATCCACAACAAGGGTGTCGTGGTCGACGAGACCGTACTGCTCGGGAGTCTCAACTGGGGTCCAACCGCGCGAACGGAAAACCGCGAAGTCGTCGTCGCACTCGAAGAGAAAAGAGTGGCCGCCTATTACGTCGACGTGTTCGAGGATGACTGGTCGAAAGCGGGAGCGACGGGGCGGCCGCTGCCGGCCGGCCTGCTCGGTGCGGTGGCCGTCGCCGGGGCTGGCGGGCTGTTGGTCGCACGGAAAATAACGTTCGTCGGCCGCGACGGCGTCGTGACCGACTGGGAGTGGTGATTACTCGTCGTCGCGGAGGAGCGTGCTGCGGAGCGCCTCGTCGAGTTCGGCGTCCTCCATCTTCTCGACGAGGGCGTCGATGACGGGTTCGCGCATGCCGGAGACGAACTTGATAGAGCCGACGACGAGGTGGCCGCCACCGGAGACGCCCGCGCCCTCGATTTCGTCCTGCAGTTCGGTCACCATGTTCGGGATGTCGAGACGGACGCCGTCCGAGCGGAGAACCGCGAAGTCCGGGCCGTAGCCGATGGTGATGACCGGTTCTTCGGTCTCCTGGACCTTCCGGTCGTGGAGTTCGCCGGTCGTCTTGCCGGGCGCGGGGTAGGTAAAGCGGCGGGCGTGGTTCTCGACGTCCAGACGGTAGAGATTGGCGCCGTTGTCGAGCCGTTCGTGTTCGACGTGCGGTTCGGAGTCGTCGATCTGGGATTCGACGCGTTCGGTCGCACGCGTCGAGAGGAACTCAACCAGTTCGCGGTGGCGCTCCTCGTCGTCGCAGTCGAGGTTAAGCACGTCGTTGATGAGGTTCTCGCCGGACTGGTAGCGGAGCCAGTGGGCCGCGTAATCGAGGGCTTCGCCGATGTCCTGCAGGTCGGCCTCGTCGTAGCCGGCCTCCTCGGCGAGTTCGAGGTAGTCGCCCATCGCGTCGGCCTTCGAGCGGTCCGAGAGACCGGCGACCGCGGGGACGTGCTCGAGGTCCTCGGTGATGGAGGGGTCGATCATCCGCGCGAGTTCGACACACATCATGCCGGTCGTGATGCGGTAGTCCTCGTCGTGGAGGTAGGGATTGACGTGTTCCTCGACGAGCGGGCCGACCGCGTCGGGGTCGGGGTGGTGGTGGTCGACGACGAGGATGGGGATGTCGTACTGGGCCATCGCGCGGTAGGCGGGCGTGTCCTCCTCGGTCGAGCCGTTGTCGACCATAAAGAGCAGCGGGAGGCGCTGGCCGTGTCGCTCCTGGTCTTCGAGCGCGAAGTTGAGGTCGCGGGTGACGTCCTCCATCTCGTAGTAGGGCGCCTTCGAGGGCAGGCGCTTGAAGAGATGGCGGGAGGCGTCGGGGTCCTCGTGGGTCTCGTCGATGAAGTTCTCCAGTGCGTACTGGACGGGCAGGGAGGCGCACATCCCGTCGCCGTCGGCGTGGTGGCGGAGACGAATCGGCCGGGAGTCCAGTACCGACCGGCGGAGTTCGCGGGCGACCTCCGCGAGGTCGTCACGGAGCTTCTCGAAGGCGGGCCACTCGATGAGCGGTTCGACTTCGGCGGGTTCGGCCCGGGCTTCGAGGTCCTGTTCGACGGCCTCGCTGGCCTCCTCGGCAGCCTCGCCGCGGAGCCGAACGAGTTTGTCGACCTCCAGTTGGAGGGCGTCCTCGTGGGTCTCGACGGTACCGGTCACGCGGACGATGTCGTCGAGTTCGACGTCAGGGTAGGCGCGCACGCCGGCTTCCTCGAAGGCGGCGCAGGGAACGGCGCCGGCGCCGTCCTGAATCGAGAAGATGGTCGGGCCAGCGGTCTGTTTGATCTGGACGACGACACCCTCCAGATGGACGGTATCGCCGATGCGGTCGCCGAGGTCGGGAACGCGAACATCGTCACCGTGTTCGACGGCGACGGTCTCGACCTCGTCGGGGTCGGCGTCGACCTCTTCGAAGCCGAGGTCGCCGTTCTCTCGGATTTCGACCAGTTCGACGACGAGGTCGTCGCCGACGTCGTAGTCGCCCTGCAGGTTCGATTCGTGAACGAGGCCGGAAACGTGCTCGGAGAGGTCGACGAAGACGCCGTACTCGACGACCCCGTTGACGGTCGCCACGTACTGCGTGCCTTCCTCGATATCGTCGAGGGTGCAGCCGGGGGAAAGGTCGTGGACGACCCCCTCGGAGGGTCGGTTGCCGGCGTCGCCGGCGGCGGAACGAGTCATTGGTGAATTTTCGGTCCCGACTCGTTTTAAGGGTGTTGTTGTCGAACTCGGCGGTTCGAGCGGTCGTCGACTGGCCGCGTTGGCGGTCCCCTCAAGTGGACGTCGGTCCGGAAGCCTTAGTTGGCGCGATGCCGGAGACGTACGTATGGGTCTGCTCGGGTCGTTGACACCGAACCTGTTCCGGTCGAGCAAGGTCATCGGCATCGCCGACGACGCCTTGCACTTTGCCCTCCAAGCCTCGGAGGACGCCCACCCCAACGAGTACATGGGCCAACTGCGCGGCACCGACGCGCGAAAACTCGACCTCGACCGCGACGGGACGGTCATCACCGACGTACTGCTGGCGCCGGGGACCAAGACCAATCCCGTGAGCGCCGAGTTCAACCCGAGCTACATGCCGAACGACGTCAAGAGCGTGGGGTCGGTTCACTCCCATCCCAACGGCGTTCTCCGCCCGAGCGACGCCGACCTCGCCACGTTCTCGCGGGGACAGGTCCACATCATCGTCGGCGCGCCCTACGGCCGCGACGACTGGCGAGCCTTCGACAGCGAGGGCCAGCCCCGCGACCTCGAGGTTCTCGACGTGGAACTGCCGGACGACCAGTTCTTCGATTTCACACAGGCGGACATCGACCGGGAGCTACGATGAGGCGGGTCGTCGCACAGGGTACCTTCGACATCCTCCATCCCGGCCACCTCCACTATCTGTCCGACGCGAAATCGATGGGCGAGGAACTCCACGTCATCATCGCCCGCAGCGCCAACGTCACCCACAAGGAAAAGCCGGTGCTGGACGACCGCCAGCGCCGGGACATGGTCGCCGCCCTCGACCCCGTCGACGAGGCCCACCTCGGCCACACCGAGGACTTCTTCGTCCCCATCCGGAACATCGACCCCGACGTCATCGTGCTGGGCCACGACCAGCACCACGACGAGGAGACGCTGGCGGCGATGCTCGACGAGGAGGGAATCGACTGTGAGGTCGCCCGCGCCTCCGCCCGCGACCCCGAATACGACGGCGAACTCCTCTCGACGGGACGGATTATCGACCGGGTCTGCGAACGTCGGTGCTGAATCGACCCCAGACTGTTTTATGTACCCATATACTAGCAGAATAAGCCGTAATACCGATTTTACGTGTGAGTACCTGCGTTCAGATTCGGACGAGACGTGCGACAACGGTATCCGGTTAGTGGCCGCCCGAAACGGCGTGTAGACCGACGATTCCGACGACGATTACGCCGATGAATGCCACTCGGACAAGGGTGGCCGGTTCGTCAAAGAGGACGATTCCAAGTGAGGCCGTTCCAACAGCTCCGATACCCGTCCAGACGGCATACGCCGTGCCTATAGGGAGGTTTTTGACGGCCTGTGCCAGCAGTACCATGCTGATGATGAGGGCGACCGCGGTGCCGAGCGTCGGCACCGGTTTCGAGAGACCGTCCGAGTATTCAAGTCCGATTGCCCAACCGATCTCGAACAGACCGGCGAGTACGAGGAGATACCATGACATCTGGTCTCTACCTACCCAACCGATCTGTCTATACCTTCTGCTATCCCTCGAGAGGTGGACTTTTAGGTGAGTCACCTGTTTCGGTATCGTTACGTAGAGCCTCTCCCCCGACCGAATCAGGAATCCGCGCACAATGCGGAATGACCCACTGACGACGATTAGCTGACCTCGTCGTAAACCTCGGCCAGTCGGTCGATGGACCGCTCGACCGAAAGGCGGTCGCGCTGTTGGAGACATCTCTCGGCGAGCGAACCGACCTCGGAGAGCGTGCGCTCTATGGCCGCCCGGAACCGGTCGGCGTCGCCGACCGGGAAGTGATAGCCGGTCACGCCGTCGTCGACGGTCTCGGAGAGCGCTCCGCTGTCAGCGGCGACGACCGGCGTCCCGCAGGCGATGGCCTCCAGCGCGACCAGCCCCTGCGTTTCGACCGGACTCGGGAATGCGAAGACGTCGAGCATCGAGTAGAACGTCGACAACTCCTCGCGGTCGAGGAAGCCGAGGAAATGGACGTTCTCCCGGTCGCTTGCCCGGGCTTCGAGGTCCTCGCGGGCCGGCCCGTCGCCGCCGACCGCGACGGTGACGTCGAGGCCGTCGGTGGCTGCCAGCAAGTCGTCGAGTCGCTTCTCGTAGCCGTGCCGTCCGGTGTAGCCGACGACCGGTCCCGACGGCAGGTCGTGGCGGTCGCGGAAGGCCGCGATGGTGTCGTCGTCTGCGGGCCGGAACCGCTCGATATCGACGCCATTCGAGATGACGCGCGTCGGCGTCGACCCGGTATCGACGGTCCGGGCGGCCGTCTCCGAGGGAACGACGACGGCGTCGGCCCCCTCGAAGAACCACCCCTCGTAGCGGTCCGCGGCCTGCCGGATGACGCCGGCGAAGGCGTCGCTGATGTAGTCGGCGTACTCGTGGGCGGGCGTATGGTAGGAGACGACGAGCGGGACGTCGTGTTTCCCGGCGAGCCGTCTGCCCGCCAGACCGAGCATGAACGGGGTGTGGGCGTGGACGATATCCGGAGCGGGTAGCTCGCCCGGAATCGACGGGACGCCGAACCGGAACCCCTCGTAGAACGGGAACGGGACGCTCGGGACGGAGAACTCGCCGTCGGCGGGGGCGTACTCGTCGTCGTCGGGATAGACGACGGGCATCCGGCCGCCGCGGGCCCGCCAGCGGTCCCGCCACGTGTTGACGGTGTAGGTCACGCCGTTGACCGTCGGCAGGTACGTGTCCGTAAACACTGCGACGGTCTTCATTGGCGGGGATTAGCCGACCGGACTTTAATCGGTTATGACTTCCGTATCGCCGACGTCCGCCGCCGACCCACCGTTCGCCAGCCGCCGGGCCGTCTCGTAGGCGTCGGTTAGCTCCTCGGCGACCCGCTCTAAACTGTGTTCTCGAGCCGTCTCACGGGCGTTCTCGCCGAGTCGGTCGCGCAGTTCGGGGTCGCTGCTCAGGCGGTCTATCGCCTCACGGAACTCCGCGAGGTCGTCGCATTTCAGGCAGTCGACGCCGTCGGTGTAGAACTGTTCGAAGATGGACAGATCGCGGATGACGACGGGTTTGCCGCAGGCCATCGCTTCGAGGGCGGCGATACCCTGCGTTTCGGACTTCGTCGCGAAGAGGTAGATGTCCCCGGCGCCGAATGCTCCCCGGATGTCCGGTACCCACCCGGTGAAGGTCGCGTTCTCCGGCGGGTTCTGGACCCACTTTCGGACCGCCGAGGAGGCCAGCAGTCCCGTATCGTAGGGGCCGAACCACGCGAACTCGTAGTCGGTGGTTTCGGCCAGTCGACAGAAGGTGGTCAGACCCTTCCGCTCGAAGACGTTGCCGACCGAGAAGACGACGGTCCCGTCGAGGTCGTAGCGCTCGCGGTAGTCCTCGCGGAACGACTCGAACCCCTCCAGCGACGCGATGTCGACGCCGTTGGTAATCGGGCGGACCGGGGCGTCGATGGGGTAGGAATCGAGGACGGATTTGGTGTGCTCGCTCGGACACAACACGAGGTCGGCCTGCGAGTAGAACCACTTCAGATACGTGCCGAAGGCGGGGGCGACGGTCGTCGACCCGCGGAAACTCTCGGCGAAGTCCTGATGGGTGGTGTGCGCGTGCAGGACCAGCGGGATGTCGTTGCGCCTGGCGTGTCGGGCGACCGCGACGGTGCCCGGCCCCACGAGGTTGCAGTGGGCGAGGTCGTAGGACTCGAACAGTCGGTCGCCGACCGCCCGCTTTACCGCCGCGGTCCCGAGACGGCCGCCGTTCCACGGCGAGGTGACCACCTGCAGGCCGGTATCGGCAAGCGCCTTCCGCTGGTGGCGGGCCGCCGTGCCGATACCGCTTCGCTGCAGTTCCGATTCCAGTTCGAGGTAGTTGAGGACGCGCACTCGTCGCCCCCTCCGCGACACTCGGCCTTAGTTTCCGGTGAATCTCACGCGCCGGCGCGGGTGAGACCGTGGGATAAAGGAAAGGGGTTGCGGCCCTACCCATCGGCATGGACCTCCACGTCCTCGACAGAGGCCGCATCCACGCCGACGTGAACTACGCGCTCGACGGCGAGGTAGCGGCGACCGACAGCGACCGCGACCCGGACCTCGAATACGAGGCCTTCGCGGTCTGGAACCTGCTCGTCGACCACCCCGAAGGGACCGTCCTCTGGGATACGGGGTCGCACCCGGATGCCGCCGACGGCTACTGGCCCGACCCGCTGTACGAGGCCTTCGCTCACCCCGACGCGGGCGACCACGACCTCGAAACCGCCCTCCACGAGGTCGGCTACGGACTCGACGACATCGACTGCGTCGTCCAGTCGCACCTGCATCTCGACCACGCCGGCGGACTCTATCACTTCGACGGGACCGACGTGCCGGTCTACGTCCATCGGCGTGAACTCGAACACGCCTACCTGTCGGCAAAATCGCCGGCCGGCGGGAGCGCCTACCTCGCCGCGGACTTCGACCACGACCTCGCGTGGGAGGTCATCGACCAGGGGCGCTACCAACTGTTCGACGGCATCGAACTGCTCCACGTTCCCGGCCACACGCCGGGTTCGCTCGGCGCGCTCATCCATCGTGAGGACGACGAGAACGTCATCATCGCCGGCGACTTAGCCTTCCTCGAACCGAACTACGAGGATGGTCGGTCGATGGGCGCTAGCCTCCTGGCCGATTCGCAGGCGTGGGAGGAGAGCCGCCGGTTCCTGCAGGACCTCGAACGCCGCCACGACGCGCGAGTCATCTACGGCCACGACCCCGACCAGTTCGAGCGGATTCGGGACGGCCTCTAGCGGGGCTGCCAGCCATCGGGCGCGTCGGGCGCGCCGACGCGGACGCGGTCGCCGCCTTCGTCGAGTTCGATGCGGCCGTCGAACACCTGCGCGAGCGTGCGGACGGTCCGTTCGTCGTGCGCCTCGGGCGTCAGAACGAACAGGCCGAGGCCGTCGTTTCGGCGGAGGTGTGCCGTGAGCACGCTCAGAAAACGAAAGACGGCAGCCTCTTCGGTGTAGTAGAGTAGCGTCGAGACGGAATCGAAGCCGATGGCGGGGGAATCGGCCCGCTTCATGAACTCCGAGAGCGGCATCGAGATGCCCGTGAGGTCTGCCGGCGACCCAACGTCGGCCGCTTCCCCGGCCTCGCCGGGCGAACAGTCGAGGACCGTCGTCACCGACGAGCGGACCGCTGGGGTCAGCCCCCCGGCGCTCCGGGTCGCCGTCACGAACAGCGTCTCGCCGGCGCGCTGGTCGCCCGCCCGTCCGAGAAACAGCGGCGTGCCGGAAAGCGGCGGCGCCTCGAGCACGTAACTCCCGGTCGCGTCGGCCAGCCACTCGTCTATCGACGCCACGATGTCCACGGCTTCGAGGCCGGTCCCGAAAGCCGTTACGCTGGGTGGGGAAAGGGAGAACGGACGGACCGGTTCAGCCGACCAGTCGCGCCCACACGGCCAGCACCGACGGCAGGACGAATATCGAGGCCAGATACGAATAGAGGATGCTCAGCGCGGTGAGGAACCCGAACTGTCCGATGGCGGGGAACAGCGACAGCATGAGAACGCCGATACCGAAGGTGGTGGTGAGCATGCTCCCCGCGAGGGCGCCGCCGGTGCCCTCGATGGTCCGGTCGAGCGCGTCGTAGACGCCGCGGCCGTGCTCCTCGTATTCGTCGGCGAAGCGGTGGGTGACGTGGACCGAGTAGTCGATGCCGAGGCCGATGGTTATCGCGAGGATGGTCGCGGTGAAGGCGTTGAAGGAGATACCGAGCGCGCGCATCGAGGCGGCGATGAGGGTCACGGTGATGGCCACGGGAACGACGTTGGCGACGCCGAGACTCGCCCGCCCGAGCAACAGCCAGTAGATGAACACGAGGAAGACGGCGGTGCCGGTCAGCGCGACCGCGAGGCTGACTATCGCCGACTCGAGGATGAGATTCGAGATGGCCTGAAAGACGACGGTGTTGCCGGTCGCGGTGGCGGTGTAGCGCTGTCTGTCGGCGGCCGTCCGGGCGTCGGCGGTTATCTCCCCCTGGCTGGCGTCGGATTCGACCGCGTAGACGACCCGGGTCGCGCGTCTGTCGTCGGTGAGATACTGGCGGGTCTGCTCGGCGGCCGGCGAGTCCAGCAGGTAATCGTATATCTCCCCGAGGTTGCGGTCGGGAACGCCGTCGGCGTCGATGTCGTTGCGGTCGACCATCCGACGGAACTCGGGGTCCCGGTCGGCGTGGTCCTGAATGACGGTCACGAGGCTGGTCTCGTCGGCCCGGCCGCCCTCGCGGACGAAGCTATCGGGCGGGTCGTCGCCGGCCCGATGGAGCGCCTCCAGGGCGTGTGGCGCCTCCATCGGCCCCTCAACGTAGACGGTGACGGTATCGCTCTGCCCGGATTCGAAGTTGTCCTGCAGGAAGTTGATGTTCCGCGTGACGGAGTAGTCGCCGGGTTCGAGTGGCTCCGGCGCGTACCCGTAGTAGTCGGGGGTTTCCTCGGGCGGGAGGAAGTCCTCGTCCTCGAAGGTGGTGTCGACCCCCGTCGCGTAGACGGCGGCGAAGCCGCTGGTGAGAAGCAGCGCGCCCACGAAGACGGCGGGAGCGGTTCGGGCGACCGTGACGCCGACGGCGTGTACGCTCGATAGCCGCGACCCGCTCGACCCCATCGGCGCCGTCGAGAAGGTCGGAATCGGGTAGGACTCGCGAGCGTGGTCGAGTTTCACCTTCGCGGCGGGAAGGAAGATACCGAAGATGAGGAACGTAAAGACGATGCCGACCGATGCGACGACGCCGAACTCGCGGATGGGGGCGAGGTCGCTGGTCAGGTTGGCGGCGAAGCCGATGACGGTCGTCCCCGTGACGATGAAGAAGGCGACGAGCACCTGGTCGGTCGCCCGACTCATCCCGTCGTCGATGCCGTAGCCCTCCTCGCGTTCCTCCCGATAGCGGTTGACTGCGTGAATCCCGAAGTCGATGCCGACCGCCAGCAACATCGGCGGGACCGCGATCAACACCTGACTGAACGGGATGCCGGCCAGCCCCATGAAGCCGAACGTCCAGACCAGCGCGATGAGGAGCGCGACCACGCCCAAAAGGAGGTCCGCGAGGTCCCGGTAAGCGACGAGGAGGAAGAACGTAATCAGGAGGAGCGCGGCGGGCACGACGATGCGGAGCGTGTCCGTGATGACCGCCGAGAACTCGGCGGCGGTGATGCCCGCGCCGAACACCCGGATGTCGCCGCCCGCGCTCTCGGTCACGAACTGGGCCCGCTCCTGTAACGGCGTCAGCGGGCTCGTCCCACCCTGTCCCGAGCTGGTTTCGAGGCCGGCCGGGAGTTCGTGGGTCGCGATGCCGACCGTCGCCGAGGCGCTGGCTGAACCGCGGTTGAAGTCGTTGGAGACCAGCCCGGAGAACCGGGGGTTCCGCTCGTCGGCCTGCCGGACGGCCTCCCGTATCTCCGTGTCGGTCGCCGACTCGATGGCCCGCCGCTGTTCTTCCGGCGTCGTCGCCTCGGGGTCGAGTTGCTGGGCGACGATGCTCGCGGCACTGGAGGTACTCGAGACGCGCAACCCGTCGTGGGCCTCCAGTTCCTCCTGGACGGTCAACATCCGGAGGAGTTCGTTGCGGGCCAGCACGTTCTCGCCGCTCTGTATCAGTTGCGTACTCCCCGTATCGGCCGCAAAGGACGGCGTGAACTGGCGGTTGACCTCCTGAAAGGCCTCCTCGGCGGGGACGTTCTCGGCGAACTGCTCGGTGCCGGCGGCGGTTTCGACGTTGCCCAACCCGACCGCGAAGGCGGCCGTCAAAAGCAGGAAGACGACGATGACCGTCCCCGGCCGCTCGGTGATGAGGGCGTCGACCCGGTCGATGAGGTACTGGTAGTCGACGTCCATCTATCGACGCCGGTAGCGGAACGCGATGGCGGCAAGCGGTGCGAGGCCGAATGCGACCAGTCCGGCGGGAATCGCGGGACCGATGGACCCGAAGAGGCCGCCGCTTTCCTCCTCGACGCCGACTGGGACGCGGTAGCTGTCGGTCAGCCGGGTCTCCCCGTCCTCGTCGACGTACTGGAAGTCGACCGATATCGGGTAGTCCTTCTGCATCGCGCTTCCGGCCGCGCTGACCCGGAAGGGGAGTTCGGCGGTCTCGCCGGGTTCGAGTTCGTCGACGAACGCCTCGTCGTCGCTCACCGACAGCGGCGAGGAGGCGAACACCTTCGCCGACACGTCGGTGACCGTCTCGTCCTCGTTGTTGGTCACCGCCAGTACGATGCGGTCGGAACCACCGGCCGTGACCGTCGCGTTGACGGGTTCGACCGTGAAGACGTCACGCCGCGGCTCGACGGTCTGCCGGAATCGGACGTCGTCGGCCCGCTGGGTGTCGCCGTCGAGGTTCTCGTATTCGGTACTGAGGGTGAACTGCCGCGGGCCGGCGCGAGCGGCGCTGGAGACCTCGACGTCGAAGGCCACGTCGACGCGCTCGCCGGCGTCCAGGTCGCCGACGGCGACCTCGGGTTCGAGGACTTGGACGTTGTCGGTGGGCGGCGACAGCGTCACGACGACGTTGCGGGCCTCGTTCGGTCCCTCGTTGACGACGGTGCCGCGGACCGTGCCGTCCTGTGCGACCCGGAGGGTGGAGTCGACGTTCTCGACGGCGAACGTCTGGTCGGCCTCGGGTTCGATGCCGACGACGTGTCGCTCCCCGGTGCGGTCGCCGCCGCGCTCGTCGTAGTTCAACGCGAGGTCGGCAGCGTAGTCCCGCGAACGGGCGTCCTCGGCGAAGGCGCCCTCGACCCGGACGGTTCGCTGGTCGCCCGGTTCGACGGTGCCGAGATACGCCGTCGTGCGGTCGCTGCCCCCGAATCGGAGGCCGGAACTGCGGGACTGGAACTCGACGGTGGCGTCGTCGACGGTGCGGTCGCCGGTGTGGTCGAGGGTCACCTCGACCCAGCCGTCGCCGCCCGATTCGGCGGTCGACTCGACGCCGGTTACCTCGAAGTTGCCGTCCTCGTCGACGACGACGCGGACGTTCTTGGTCCGGCTGCGAACCTCGTCCCGCTGGGAGTGGCTCGCCCGCTCGGAGACGAAGGGGCTGTATTTGTAACTGACCTCGACGGGGACCCGGTAGATGCCGGGGTCGGCGTCCTCGTCGACGGTGATATCGAATCGGGCCGGAATCGCCTCGCCGTCGGGGACGTTCCCGACCGCTTGCGTGTTGGTGTGGACGGTGATGGGGCCGCTGTCTCGCGGTGTCAGCGTCAGGCCGCGGGCGGTCGTGGCGCGCCGTTCGGCCTGGACGTTACCCACGTTGCTGCCGGAGTCGAGTTCGCCGCGATTGACGACGCTGACTTCGAGGGTCGTCGTCTCGCCGGCGTCGACGCGGTTGTCGGCGATAGTAAGGGAGATGTCCGGCTCGCCGGTGACGTTCGCGGCCGCGGTGCCGGCGAGGAACGGAGCGACCGCGGAAACGAGGAGCAGCGAGACGAGTCCCACGACCGCGATTCGGGAGCCGACGGAGCGCGTCCCGACCCAATCGAGGGGGTGCCCGCCGTGTCCGTTCCCTTCGGCGCTGCCGCGCTGTTCGTTCTCGATGCCGTCACCCGCACTCGCAGCGGGGGTCGCATCGCCAGCGCTTTCTCCGTCGGTCGACTCCATCCGTCCCATGTTGATTGAACGTTCAATCACAACGCGGAAAAGCATTTTTACTTTCTGGCGGGCGCGGGCTGTCGGAAAACACCCCGTCCGGCGTGTCGGTCGACCTACCGGGACTCGACCAGTCCGTAGGTGGATTCGAGGTGGTCGATTATCCAATCGACCGTATCGGGGTCGTACGTCCAGAAGCCGTAGAACGACCGGGGTTCCCGCTCTTCGGCCAGCAGGGCACACTTGTTGACGTCGATGCCGGCGCCGTCGTAGACGACGAACCACGACCGTTCGATCTCGTCGGTGCGTTCGACGTGAATCGTGAGGTCGGTGTCGTGGTTCGGGACGTCGGTATCGGGGACGGCGTAGGCGTAGACGTCGAGGGAGTTCCTCTCGGCCAGTTGCTCGTAGATGTCCATCTGGTCTTCGAGAATCGAGAGCTTCTGGAAGCCCGAGTGAAGCGAGCCCTTGCCGAGACGCCACGCGCGGTCCTCGATTTCCCGGGAGGCGGCGACCATCTGCCCGATGTCGTAGGACGTGAACATCGTCTCGTCGAGGTAATCGAGGATTGGCCGGTAGGCGTTCTCGGCGAAGTCGGGGTCGTTCTCGTCGGATTCGGGACCCCGAATGTCGTCGAGGCTGGCGGCGGTGACGAACTCGCCGTCCTCCGAGAGCACGGCGAAGGCGTTCGGCTTGCCGCTCGGCGTCCGCTCGGCGGTCACCGAGAGGTTCCGGTCGTGAAATTGCTCGCGGAGGGCGGCGACGTCCTCGCCGTCGCCGTTGAAGACGGTCAGCGTCTTCTCGTGTTCCTCGACCCCCGCGATGAGTTCGGTGAGTGACATCCGCTTGTGGGTACACGCAAGACATTCCACCTAATAAGCCTGTGCCACGTCCGCCGGGTAGTGTTCAGATAAGCTGATTCCATGCGAAGGCGAATGCTCGAAGCCAATCGTCGGCGGTGTCTGCTTCGGCGTTGCTGAAACAGTTCGAAAAGCTGGTAGTTCGTCGTTTTATCTCACGAAAGACACGTTCGGCGCTGTTCCGATTTCCGTGTTTTTCGTATC
>NZ_JAYEZM010000011.1:0-129806 GCF_037031205.1 Natronomonas amylolytica
CTCCTCGGGTGTCCGCTCGCGCTCAACAAACTCTAAGTCAATCCAACCGGTATCACCGTCGAGGCGGTCGATTTCGACCATAGATCACTCGAAACACCGGCCGCCTCACTCTTAACTTAACAGCGCCAAACAGCTGGTAAAAACATTTAAGAGTTTAAATTGGTAATTTTAATAGATAGATGGCGGGGAACGACAACGTGCGGGGGAGCCGTCAAGCGGCGAGGAGTGAAGGCACGCCACGGCTGTCCGACGACCGACTCTATCGAGCGCTCGCCTCCACACAGCGCCGTCGCCTGCTGTGTTTTCTGCTGGATACCGACGAGACCACGGTCGATGAACTCGCGACCGTTCTCACCGGCTGGACGGCGTCCGAGCGGGGGACGATGGGGACCGAGGAGGACCGCGAGCAGTTGGTCATGGCGCTCCGACACGTCCATCTGCCGCTCCTCACCGACGTCGGACTGGTGAACTACGACCGGAAGAGCGGCACCGTCGACATCGAGCCGCTCGTGCCGGACGTTTCCGAGCTCATCCGCGAAAGCGTCGACCCCGACCAGCCGCCCTCGGCCTGAAGATGCTCGACGCACTCATCGCCGAGGCCGAAGCGTCGAACCGCCAGTTGGTCGTCTACCGGCGGGACGAGGGGACGGACCTCGGCGAGTGGTTCGCCAATCACGGCGTCGAGGTCGAGTACCGACCGCTCCCGGCGACCGGCCCGGACCCGTTCGTCGTTATAAAGGAGGGCGGCGAGTTCGTGGGCGCGCTCGGGGTCGCCGAACTGACATGGCTGACCGAACCGCCCATCGCCCGTCCCGGCGATCGCGAGGGGCTCTCCGAGGGGTATCGCGTGCTCTTCGAGTTGCTCGACGAGACGGTGTACACCGCGATGGAGCGCCGCCAGCTACTGGCGGTCAGCCGCGAAATCGAGGACCGCGTCTACCGCACCGGGGCGGGAACCTTCCACGTGAGCTTTCAGACCCTCTCGACGTTCGAATCCCAACTCGAACCGTACCGGCGACTCGCGGCCGAGACGGACGTCGACGTGCACATCCACGGGCTGGCGGACTGGTCGCCCCCGGCGATACCGGGAATCACCTACCACGAGTACTCGGAGAGCCCCCTGAAACGGTACTGGGCTCTCGCCTTCGACGGTGGCGACGGACGAACACAGCCCTGTGGACTCGTCGCCCGGGAGGAGTCGGACGGCTACAGCGGGTTCTGGACCGACGACGCCGAGACGGTCGATGCGATTCTGACCGAACTCGCCGAGGGGTAGGGTCGACGCCCGCGCGTCTCGGGGACGCACTCGCCGGATTACAGCATCTCGGCGGCCTCGTCGACCGAGAGGTCGCCGCGCGAGAGCGCCTCCAGCACGTCCCGGTCGGGGCCGTCGTCGGATTCGACGGCCACCTCGTCGAGGGTGACCTTCTCGGAGTCGCCGACGAACTCCGGGAAGTCGGTGCCCTCCGCGAGGGCGGTTTCCTTCTTGACGCGGTAGTTGCCGCCGTCGGTCGTGTAGAGGTCGCCGGGATGGAAGAAATACCAGTCCTCGCGGTCGAAGCGGGCGGCGACGCGGGGCTTGGCGCCGAAGTTCTGCGAGAAGTAGACCAGCGCCTCGATCTCCTCGCCGGTCAGATAGATGGGGTCGCCGCTGGAGGACTTGGCTTCGATGGCGTAGAAGGTATCGCCGTCGCCGGCCAGCACGTCCGGGAGTTCCCGTTCGGTCGCGCTGCCGGAGGCGGGCGCGCGCATCACCGCGAAACCGGCCTCGTCGAGTTTGTTGACGAGTTCGCGCTCGCGGCGGTCCCCCTTCGCGTTCGAGTTCGACATTGGCGGACACTCGGGGATGGCCGGTCTTAAATGGGCCGACGGCAGTCGGGCGGATTACTCGCGGTAGCCCTCGGTGAGGCTCTCGACGTACTTCGCCACGACGTCGACCTCGAGGTGGACGGGGTCGCCGACCTTCTTGTCGGCCAGCGTCGTCAACTCGTAGGTCGCGGGGATGATGGCGACGGCGAAGTCCTCGTCGCCGAGGTCGGCGACGGTCAGCGAGATGCCGTCGACCGAGATAGAGCCTTTCTCGACGACGTACCGCTGGAGGTCCTCGGGCAGCGAGAAGGCGAACGTCCAGTCGTCCCCGAGCTGCTCGATTTCGGTCACCTCGCCGACGCCGTCGACGTGGCCCTGCACGAAGTGGCCGTCGAAGCGGCCGTCGGCGGGCAGCGCGCGTTCGAGGTTGACGGGGTCGCCGACCTCGACGGCGTCGAGATAGGTGCGTTCCAGCGTCTCCTCGGAGCAGAACAATTCGAAGCTCTCCTCGTCCCAGTCCTCGACCGTGAGGCAGGCACCGCTGACGGCGATGGACTGGCCGTGTTCGAGGTCGTGGGTGAACGACGCGGACACGCGGAGTCGGCGGCCTTCGGGGCCGTCCTCGACGGCGACGATCTCGCCGGTCTCCTCGACGATACCGGTGAACATACCCGCCGTAGGGTCGCCCCCGTCGAAAGGCTGTCGTCACGCGTCCGGAGCGGCGGGCTTTTCCCCGTTACCGGTCTATGGGCATCCAATGGGCCTCATCGACATCATCTCGCTGGCCGGGACGCTCGTCCTGGCGCTGCCCATCGGCATGCTCGGCGTGGAGTTCCTCGTCGGCGGCCGAACGGCGATGGGCGTCGGCTTCATCGCCATCGCCGGCGCGCTGGTCGTCGGCCAACACTACATCGGCGGGGTCTTCGACATCAAAGAGCGCGTCCTCGGGACGGCGGTCGACGCCGTCGTCATCGAGGAAGAGGAGGGACCGGCCGACGACGATGACGTTCCGGAGAACTACGAATGACCCTCGGCATCATCCGCTCGCTGCAACTCATCGGCACCCTGGTCGTCGCCGGGCCGATAGCGATGGTCGGCGTGTTCAACCTGCTGGACGGCCTCTATCCGCAGGCCGCCTTCTTCCTCGGGGCCGCCGTCGGGTTGGTCGCCGTCAGCGAGTACGTCTACACGCGCCTGACGGACAAGACGGTCGGGCGGGTCAAGCGCCTGAAGAACATCCGCGGCGGGAACTGACGGGGAAATCGACCCCATCAGCCGAAGTATATCACGTAACCTTCTGAATCTGCTTGAGCGCCGCTTCGCGGTCGTCCCAGTCGACGAAGACGGACACGGAGGTGGCGCTGGTGATGAGGTCCTGAATAGTGATGTGTTCCTCGCTGAGCGCGACGACGATGTCTTGGAGGATGCCGGACTGGGTAGGGAGTTCGCCGCCGGTGATGCGGATGACGGCGACGTCGTCGTCGACGGTGACACTGGAGAGTTCGTCGACGTCGATGACGGCCTGATGGAGGACGTTCTCGGCGCGTTCGGCGACCTCCTCGTCGACGTAGAAGGTGACCGAGTCCATGCCGCTGGAGACGGCGTCGATGTTGAGGTCGGAGTCGGCCATGGCATCCGAGAGGTCCGAGAGGACGCCGGGCGTGTTGCGGATGGCGCGGCCGGCGACGGTCAGGCAGGCCAGCGGCGTCTCCCGGAGGTCGATGAGGTTCTCGAACTGGCCCTCGATGGAGGTGCCGCCGGCCAGCAGGTCGCCGTGCTGGTAGTGGACGACCCGGACGCCCATCTCGGCGGTCTTGTACGAGAGGGCGGAGGGAGCGACGACCTCGGCGCCGCGGAAGGAGAGGTTGCGGAGTTCGTCGACGGTAATCTCGCCGACGTTTCGCGCGCCCTCGACGACGCGGGGGTCGCCGGTCATGACGCCCTCGACATCGGTGACGATGACGACCTCGTCGGCGTTCATGTAGTTGCCGAGCATGACCGCCGTCGTATCCGAGCCGCCGCGGCCCAGCGTCGTGACGTTGCCGGCGTGGTCCTGTGCGAGGAAGCCGGTGATGACGGGGACGTAGCCTTCGGCCGCCATGTCGGCGGCGAGTTGCTTGGCGCGGCGCTGGGTCTCCTCGACGTCGACCTCGCCGTGTTCGTCGGTGATGACCGGCCACTCGTCGGTGCCGGGTTCGAGGAACTTGGCGTCGATGCCGCGGGCCCCGAGGGCGGCTTTCAGCATCCGGACGGAGGTGCGTTCGCCCATCGAGACGATTTCGGCCTCGTCGGATTCGTCGGCCTCGAAGGTAATGGCGTCGAGCAGGAAGTCGGTGGTCGAGCCCATCGCGCTCGCGACGATGGCGACCTCGTGGCCGTCGTTGACCGCGTCGGCGATGGAGTCGGCAGCACGGTTGACCCGGTCGCCGTTGCCGAGGCTGGTGCCGCCGAACTTGGCGACTACGCGCATGCAATCACCCGCTGTACGGTGTGGTAGCTCATACCCGTCGGTTAACCAGTCCCGGGAGATAACCCTGTCCATCTGTGGCAACGTTGCCACGCCGCCGTTCTCCGGCGATTTTTGCAACCGACGGAAGCCACCCCGGAAAACGGCCGGCATCGAGTCCACGGGAACATTAATCCGTGAGAAAGTGATACCAACCCGCATGGACATACGGGACGCCGTCGAGGCCGACGCCGAGCGACTGGCGACCCTTACCGGCGCACCGACCGACGTGATGCGGAACCTCATCCACGACCGGACGGTTCGGGTCGCCGACGGTGAGGGGGTAGTCGAGGGGTTCGTCAGCTACGATGCGCGGGAGACGACCGTTCACGTCACCCAACTGGAGGGCGAACCGGACGTCTGTCGGCGCCTGCTGGAGGAGCCGACCCGTTTCGCCGACCGCGAGGGCATGGACGTCGAACTGCTGGTCCCGAACCACGACGAGACGACGAAGACGGCCCTCGAAGACGCCGACTTCGACGAATACGGCCCCGGCCCGCGGTTCGACGGCACGCAGACGACCCGATACCGGTGGCAACCGGACCGGTAACGGCGTCTCAAGCGGACGAACCTCGACGAACTTCGTTCTCCGAACGAAAAGCCGAGTTTCGATTTCGTATAGCAACCACAGGCCGACGGTTACGACGGATTCGTAGGGGAAACAGGCATCAGTATCCCCCTCGTAACATCGTGTATGAGCAACGACGACCAACTGCTACGACTCGTCCTCGTCATCGGTGCAGCGCTGTTGCTGCTACCGGTCGTGCTGATGCTGGTCATGATGCCGACGTTCGGCGGGATGCACACGGGAGCGTGGGACGGCGGGATGATGGGCACCGGCGGCTGGTGGCTGGTGTCGGGTCTCCTGCCGCTGGTCGTCGTCGCGGTGCTGGCCTACGCCGGCTATCGGGTACTCGCCGGCGGCGAGGAAACCGACCGAGCCATCGAGGAACTCCGGCAGGCCTACGCCCGCGGTGAATTGAGCGACGACGAATACGAAACCCGGATACAGCGGCTGAAAGAGGACGCGGAATAAGCCGCGGCCGCCACCGCGACCACCGCGGCGGCCCTTCTACTCTTCGACGGGCGTCTTGACGACGGTAACCGGCTGCTCGGACATCTGTGCGACCCGCTCGGCGACGCTGCCGAGCAGGCGCCGGTACTCGTCGGAGCGGTTCTTCGACCCGACGACTGTGAGGCCGATGTCGGCCTCATCGATGTATTTCAGGATTTCTTCGTGGGGGACACCGTGAGTGATGACCGTCTCGGTGTCGATGCCCGCCGCCTCGGCCTGTTCGGCGATAGCGATGACGGACTCCTCGCCCGCCTGTTCGAGCGCGGACTCCAGTCCCTCGAACTCGTGGACGTACTCGTCGCCGGGGTAGGAACTGTACGCCTCCGCGTCGACGACGTAGAGGACGTGCAACTCGGCACCGTAGCGCTCCGCAGCGTCGATGGCGTGTTCGACCGCGCGGTCGACGCCGGCGCTCATGTCCGTCGGTAACAGTATTCGGTCGTACATCACGTGAAACTACGACCAGTCGACTAATAGGTGCTGGGCCGATTCTCACGGGGTCGGACGCGGACGCCGGCTCCGGCTACAGGTGCCGGTCGATGACCGCCTTGGCGGCCTGAGCCTTCTCCTTCCAGCCGTAGCCCTGCTCGTAGACGTGCTTCTTCGAGTCGACCAACTCCTCGGGCGAGCCCTCCTCGAAGCCGCCGCGGTCCCACGTCCCCGACTCGTGGAGCCAATCGACGGTGTTCTCCCGGGCTTCCTCCCACGAGAGGCCGACCATTTCATAGAACGCGATTATCGCGAAGACAGAGTTATCGTGCGCGCCGGGAACACTACCCTTCTCGTAGATGGTCTTCAGCGGCTCGAAGGTCGGCTTCGAGACGCGTTCCTTGTACTCCTCGGGCGGCAGCAACTGGAGTTCGCCGTCCTCGTCGACGACGCGCTGGTCGCTTTCGAGACGCGAGAGGACGCGGGCGTGCAGGCCGCTCCAGCGGCCCGGGACGTCCTCGCGCAGGGCGTCCTCGTCGTCGTAGCTCCGGGCCGAGAGCGGGCCCAGGATGTCGGTGTAGGCCTTCTCGATGTGGGTTCGGTCGGTGCCCTCGAACTCACACCCCGGGTCGTGGAGGTTGCTCGTCGTCCGACACCCCGGACAGCGATACCTGAGACGCACGGATGTTGGTTCGCTGGACCCGCCTGAGTATAGACGTGTCGACTCTCCGGTTTGGATAACTGCTGTTTAAAAGGAACCGCGACCTCCGAAGCCCTCGGCCGGCGCTCTGACAACTACTCGAAAGGAGCCGCAATGACCTCCGAAGCCCTCGGCTGGCTGGCGGTCGCTCAGCGACATATCTGACGGACGTAGTTGCGTCAGATAGAGGCCGCTGAGACGACCACGCAAGCGCCACCCAGCCTCGCCCTTCGATTCCGCCAGGACAGCACCACGCCTGCCCTTCCCCGGGTCGGAGGGCCGGCCTTGCGGCCGACCCCTCCTCCCGGCCGGGTGTTTATTTATAAATGGCGCGCGCTGGCCGACCGCCGCGAACATCTCGTGAGCGGCGGTCGGACGGAGCCGCGCGAGGGACGACCGACTGAGCGAAGCGAAGGAGGGAGTCGGTTGGGGAGGTTCGTGGCTGCGGTTGCGGTCCTCGGCGGACTGAAAGGGCGAGGCCCGCGAGACGCGAACGGAGTGAGCGTCTCGACATGGCGAACGGGGAGCGAAGCGACCCGTGAGCCCGCTGGCGTTTATATAGTCGCTGAGCGGGCACTACTCGACCGAAGGGAGAGTATCCCGCTCAGCGACCGCCAGCGGGCCGAGGGCTTTCCGGCTGTTTGCGGTTGGGAAGTCGCCAAGAACCACTTATAAAACAACAAACACGCGAGAAAGTCCGGGTCGGTGCGTTTATCGGCACCGCCCGGATACGCGTGGGTATGGAGCGGCTCCACGCTCGCTATCCCTTCCTCGACGCCTCTCGCGATGCGGTTGAGGCCGCCGACGTCGACCTCGCCGCGCTCGTCCAGCGCGGCGGGCCGGCGGTCGAACGCGGCCACGAGCGCGTCCAGCGCGCGCTGTTGGAGGGAACCACGGAAGCCGAGGAGCCGCAACTCTGGAGCGACCGCGCGGAACTGCTCTCCTATCCGGTCGCGCGTGTCCTCGTCTCGCTGCTCGACGTGCCGGGTGCGACCGAGAAGTACGCCGCCGCCGAGGCCGCGACGGCCCGCGAGCGGTTCGTCGAGGACTTCGAGGCCGACATCGAACTCAAAAGCACCGCCGACCAGCGGCTGACGCTGGAGCGCCTGCTCGCCGATTTCGGCCTCTCGGGGCGCGTCGAACCGACCGGAAACGGCCGGTTCAGCGTCGAAGTGACGGCCTATCTCGAACTCGCCGGCGACCTCGACGACGACCGCTGGCGCCTCGCCGGCCGCCCGCTCGACGACGGCCGCGTCCCCGTCGCCCGCGCGGAACTGTACACCCTGCTCCGGGAGGCGATTCACCACCGAGTCGTCGAGGGCCTACCGCTGTCGGTGCCCGAACCCATCGGCGACCCGCTGAGCGACGAACTCGGCGCGATTCGGCGCAGCATCTCCGATATCGACCCGCCGATGGGCTTCGAGGCGGTCGTTCCCGGCCTCTTTCCGCCCTGCATGCGCGCGCTGTTGACCCGGGCCCGAGAGGGTGAGGCGCTGCCGGACCACTCGCGGTTCGCGCTCGTATCCTTCCTCGTCAGCGTCGGCCTCGACGGCGAGGAGGTCGTCGAGTTGTGTGACGTTACCGACGAGGCTGCCGGGACCGTTCGCGAGCAGGTCGAACGGCTCGACGACGAGGAGGGAAGCGCCCTGACCCCACCCTCCTGTGCCGTGATGGACGAGTACGGCGACTGCGTCGACACGGACGAGACCTGCGAGACGATTCAGCATCCGCTGTCCTACTACGGAAAGCGGCTCCAACAGGCGCCCGACGACCGGGTCACCGACTGGCGAGCCTAGTAGCGCCGCGAGAGGCCGAGGCCGACGACCGACATGAAGACGATGAAGAAGGCGATGCCGCCGACGAGGGCGAGGCCGCCGCTGCCGGTCAGCCCGTCGTTCGTATAGGCGGTCCCGATCCACATGATGACGCCCGCGAGCAACGCGACGCCCACGAACGCGACGGCGGCTTCGACGGCCGCATCCCGGTCCATGCTCGGGTTTGCGGTGGTATCGGGCAAAAGGGCTTCGAACCGAACTTTTTGCACGGCGCGGCTTCGCCGCGCCGGCAAAAACTTCGATGAAAAAGACACGTCGACTCTCCCTACGGTCGGCCCTTGGTCCCGCGCCTCCCTGCGGTCGGCGCGGTGTCGTTCGAAAGGCGCTACGCGCCTTTCGTGATGACGAAAGACGGCCATAGGCCGTCTTTCGAACCAAAACGCCTCGCTCCGCTCGGCGTATGCTCGCTCTTTTCTCTCCGCTACCGCCCTTTCCGCAGACGCTTCCCCGTATCCTTCGGGAGACCGGCATCCTGGATAGCCTCGATTACGCCCTCGATATCGTACTCGACGCGGCGTTCCTCGACGGTCAACTCGTCAAGGTCGACGACCGCATAGGCCGCGCGGGGGTCGCTATCCCGCGGTTGGCCGACGCTTCCCGGATTCATGACGACGCCCTCGTCGTAGGTCTCGTGGCCCTGAACGTGGGTGTGGCCCATCACCAGCACGTCCTCGTCGGCGAGCAGGTCCTCGGAAAACAGCCCCGGATACGTGTAGCGGTCGGGGTCGTCGGGATGGCCGTGTACGAGCTTCAGCCGGCCGTCGAAACAGGTGCGCTCCTCGGGCAGCGAGCCGAGCCACGACAGCTGGTCGTCGTCCAGTTCGTCGATGGCGTGGTGGACGCCGGCGTCGGCCATCCGATTGCCGGGGTAGCCGACCCCGTTGACGACCGCACGGTCGTGATTGCCCATTATCGTCGGGATGTCGCGGTCGCGCATCGCCTCGACGCAATCGCTCGGCCACGGATTGTACCCCACCACGTCGCCCGCACAGACCACGGCATCCACGTCGGGCATATCGTCGAGTACCTCACGGAGAGCGATTCGGTTGGCGTGGATATCAGAGATGACCCCGACTCGCATCGTCCGACAGTTCGACCCGACCGGGGATAAATGTCACCGCCATCCCACGACAGACCGGACATTCGTCTACATATAGATTAAACTTCTAAAGGAGTATGTACACTATCCTTTTTATTTGTGTGTAGATAAGCATTCAGACAGACACCGAAAGTGAGTTCAGAAGAACAAATGCACATCAACGAACACGACAGCGAGACGGAGTTGTTCCCGGTCGACGAACCCGAGGGATTGCGGCATCTCCTCGGACACATTCAGGACGCCGTCGTCGCCTTCGAACTCGTCGACGACGAACCGGTCGTCAGGAGCGTCAACGAATCGTTCGTAGAACTGTTCGGCTACGAGCGCAGCGAGGTGGTCGATACGCCGCTCAACGACCACATCGTCCCCGAGTGGCTCGCCGACGAGGCCGACACGCTCGATTCCCGGACCGCCTCGGGCACCATCAACTACCGGCGGGTCCAACGCCGCACGGCCGACGGCCTCCGGGAGTTCCTCTATCGCGGGATTCCCTATCCCTCCGAATCCTCGCGACTGGACGGCTTCGCGGTCTACACCGACCTGACCGAACTCAACCGGAAGGAACGCCAACTGCAGGTCGTCACCCGCGTCCTGCGGCACAACCTGCGGACCGAGGCCAACACCATCGAGGGCAACGCCACGCAGTTGCTGGAATCCCTCGACGGCGAACACGAGGACGCCGTCCGGACGGCGACGGTCATCGAAGGGCGCGCCGAGCGACTCCTCGGCTTGGCAAGCGATGCCGCCCAGATCGACGACGTGTTACAATCGCCCCGTTCGGACGCCGCGCCGCTGGACAGTGTACCCCTCGTCCGCGCCGCCGTCGAACAGTTCCGCACCGAGTATCCCGACACGACGCTCGACGTCGACCTCCCCGATTCGATGACCGTCTCGGCGATTCCGCGCCTCCAGTTGGCCATCGAGAACGTCGTCGAGAACGCCATCGAGCACAACCCCGCGGACGAACCGACCGTCCGCGTCCGCATCGAACCCAGCGAGAGCGGCCGGTGGGCCGACATCATCGTCGACGACGACGCGCCGCCGATTCCGCCGATGGAGCGCAACGTCGTCACCGGCGACGCCGACGTGACGCCGAAACACCACGGCAGCGGCCTCGGCCTCTGGCTCGTCAAGTGGATCGTCGACCGCTCGGGCGGCGAACTCGCCTTCGAGGACAGCGAGTTAGGCGGCAACAGCGTCCGCATCCGACTCCAGCGTGAGTAGGCTCGACTGCCGAATTTCGCCTACTCGCCGTTATAAAAGCCCGTCTCGAAGCCGTCGTCCGCGCGGGCGACCGCCGCCGCGCAGACCGGGTGTTCGAGGTCCCGGTCGTAGAGTTCGCGGGCCATCGCTCCGGGGTCGGTCGCATCGAGGTCGGTCGCCTCCGGGCGGTCCTTCTCGTAGGTGGCGACCAGCGTCGGCTCTTCGACGGCGTGGACGAGCATGGCGTCCCGGCGGACGATGCCGATGTAGCTCTCCTCGTCGCCGACGACGCCAGCGATGCGGGGCGTGTCGTAGTCGTCCTTCTCGTAATCCAGCGCGAGCAGGGGTTCGACCAAGGCGTCACGGGCCGGATAGCCGAGTTCTAGCTTTTCGGTGATGGGGTCGACCTGCGTGCCGTTGCCGATGACCGCCTGCTCGCCGTCTTCGGTCGTTCGCAGGCAGTTGTACGAGATGTAGGGGTTGTCCGTCTCTGGCGCGTCCGGCGTCGGCGCGACGGTCAGGGCCTCGTCCCGCTGGATGACCTGCCGGTTCGGGAACGACCGCGAGGAGACGCGATAGGCCGCGCGGTCCGGTGCGACGACGATGAAACGTCCGACGTACATGCGCGTCACTCTCGGCGGATTCCGTATGTCGGTGTCGGTTCCTGGCTGAGTGGTGTGATACCCGAACGACACTTCCGCTACGCGGCTCGGTTTTTATATTAGGGGCCGCCCAGCGAGGGTATGGCGACGCCGAAACCCGAATGCATTGACGCCCTTCGGGAGGCTACCGAACGTCTGGAGAAGTCGCCGACGAAAGCCGAATACGAAGCGTTGGGACTGACGCCTGCCTCGGCGACCATCATCCGCCAACTCGGTGGCTGGAACGCGGCGAAGGAGGCTGCCGGACTGAACATCGAGCCCTCGACGGGGCACGAGTGGGTGGGAAACCTGACGATGTCGAGATTCCAGACGGGACGGACTGGTCGGACCTCTCGGTCGACCAGCGGTGGCACTACCGGAACTGCGAGTGGAACGCCGAGCGGACTCGAAGGCGGCGGGCGAAGCTCCGCCAGTGGCTCAACGAATACAAGGCGGAACGCGGCTGTGTTCGGTGTGACGAAAGCGACCCCGCGTGTCTCGACTTCCACCACAGACAGCCCTCGGAAAAGGAGATGGACGTGGGGACGATGGTAACGCACGGATACGGCAAAGCGGCGCTTCGGGACGAAATCGAGGGCTGCGATGTGCTCTGTGCGAACTGTCATCGGCTGGCGCATCACACGCCACCGACCGAGGAACCGCGAACCTGGGTGTTCGAACGGAAACGGAACCGGGGCGGGTGTGTGATCTGCGGCGAGACCGACCCTGCTTGCCTCGATTTCCATCACGTCGGCGAGAAGGCCGACACCATCGCACGGTTGGTTGCGGATGACCGCCCGCGAGAGGTCATCGAAGCGGAGATGGACAAGTGCGAGCTACTGTGTGCGAACTGCCATCGGCGGGTGCATTTCGTGCCGCCAGGTGGGGAGTAGCGTCGGGCGAACACGACAATCATAAATAGTCCCGTGGCTTTCCTTCGTGTGCACGCAGTCCCGTAGTGTAGTGGCCAATCACGTGGGCTTCTGGGGCCCACAACGCTGGTTCGAATCCAGCCGGGACTATTCTTCCGAACGTTCACCACGTAGCCACGCGCTTCGCGAACCGCCTCGCCGACCACGATACATATATCCGCCGCGTCTGTACGAGTGGTCAATGTCCGGGTCGAACGACGGCAGGCGAATGGGTCGCACGACGAGCAGGCGCCGACTGCTGCGGCACCTCGGCGCCGCAGCGACCGTCGGCCTCGCCGGCTGTACCAGCCTGCCCGGCCGCGGCTACGACCGGGAGCAAGAGGCGTTCGACCCGAAATCGCTGCCCTATGACGAGACGTATCCGGACGACGACGGCGTGACGATGTTCCGGGAGGGGACGCGACGACTCGGCTACTATCCGGACGCGGTCGTCCCCGAATCCGTCGAGAGGGAGTGGTCGATGCCAATCAACGAAATCGGCCACACGGCGGCGAAGGCGAGTCCGCGGCCGACGCCGGACGGCGAGACGCTGATCATCCCGTCCGATACCGGGAAGGTCCACGCGGTGCGGCCCGACGGCGAACAGTTGTGGACCGTCGAGACCGGCGCAGCGAGGAGTCTCGGTATCCACGGGACGCCGCTCATCGTCGACGGAACGGCCTACATAAGCGGCTACGACGGCGCGATGTACGCCTTCGACGTGGCGACGGGCGAGCGGGTCTGGAAGACGTCCAACTGGCGGCTCCACGGCGCCATCGCCATCGGCTCGAGTCCGGTCTACTGGGACGGCGTCATCTACGTCGTCGCCGAGTACAACTACCCGTGGCAGGAGCCCTCGGGGACGGCGTGGGCGCTGGACGCCGAGACGGGCCGGCCGCTGTGGCACGACGACCGCCTGTGGGGGATGCCACACCCCTCCTTCGCCATCGACCCCGCGACCGAGCGCATCATCACCGGGTCGAACGACGGCGTCTGTTATTGCTGGGAGTTCCCCTCGCTGGATTTCGCCTGGGAGTTCCAGACGGGCGCCGAAATCAAGGGCACCATCCCGACCTACGAGGGCAAGGCCTTCGTCGGGTCGTGGGACGGCCACTTCTACTGTCTGAACCTCGAGGATGGCAGCGAGGAGTGGTCCTTCGAGACGGGGGAAATCATCATGTCGAATCCCGGCATCGACCCGGATTCGGACGTCATCTACGTCGGCAGTGACGACCGCCACGTCCACGCGCTGGATACGGACACCGGCGAGGAGTTGTGGTCCCGAGACGTCCACGGCCACGTCATCGGGTCGCTGTCGGTGACGTCCGACGCCGTGCTGGTCGGCTCCTACGATACCCACCTGTACGCACTGGAGAAGGACACCGGTGCCGTTCGCTGGCGGGTCCCGAACAACGGCCACGTGACCAGCGAAGCGGTGCCCCACGACGGCCGGATTTATTACGCGGAACGCGCCGACCTCAGCGGCTACTGGAGCGACGACGCCGAAACCGTCGTCGAGACGCCCGGCCACGCCTACTGTCTGGGTCCGGAATCGTAGTTTCCGGTTCCGCGCTCATACGGATTGTTGTAGTCGTTTACCGGCGAACGCCCGTGCGGTTCGGCGTTCGCCGGTAATTTGTTACAACAATCCGTATCAATACCAGATGGTGCCGGCGTCGACGTTGATATCCTGGGCGGTCACGTTACGCGCCTTGTCGCTCGCGAGATAGGAGACCATCTCGGAGACGTCTTCGGGTTCAGTCAGGCGCCCGAGGGCGGTGTCGCCGGTCAAGGCCTCCCGTTTGGCCTCCTCGAAGGAGAGCCCCCGCTGTTCGGCCTGCTTTTCGATGACGCGGTCGATGCGGTCCCCACGGACCCCACCCGGACAGATGGCGTTGACGGTCACGTCGTCCTCGCCGAGTTCGAACGCGAGCGTCCGCGTGACGCCGATGACGGCCATCTTCGAGGCCGCGTAGGGTGTCCGGCCCTCCAGCGGCCGTTTGCCGGTGATAGAGGAGATGTTGACGACGCTGCCGCGGTCGCTTTCTCGGAGGTGCGGCGACGCGTGCTTGACACACCGGAGGATGCCGGTCACGTTGACGTCCATCGTGTGCTCCCACTCGTCGACCGAGACGTCCTCGACGGGGGCCGTCGGACCAGCGATGCCCGCGTTGTTCACGAGACAGTCGAGGCCGCCGAACTCCTCGACGGTCTCGTCGATGGCCGCCTTGACCGACTCCTCGTCGGTCACGTCGGTTTCGACGGGCAGGGCGCGGGACTCGTCGTCGAATTCGGCGGCCGTGTCGTGGATGCCGTCGCTGCGGGCCGCCAGCGCGACGTTGGCGCCCTCGTCGGCGAGTTGCAGCGCGATGGCCCGGCCGAGGCCCTGACTCGCGCCGGTGACGAATGCGGTGGTGTCTTCGAGCGTCATCGTTCTTCCTCCCTGTCCTCCGCGAGGTCGACGCCGCCACCTGATTCGAGGTCGAGGTCACGAGCGAGGTCCCGCGAGTCCTCCGACCGGATGCGTTTCTCGGCGGATATCTGGTGGGCGTGGGTCCCCTCGATTTCGCAGATTTTCGCGGCCCACGGCGCGATGTCGTCGGCGCCTTCGGCAGTCAGTTCCTGATGGGTCAGCACCTTCAGGTAGGTGGTGACGTTGATGCCGCCGCTGTATTTGGCGACCTCCAGCGTCGGGAGGGTGTGATTGGTGCCGACGGCCTTGTCGCCGAAGACGACCGGCGCGTGGTGGCCGAGGAACAGCGACCCGTAGTTGTGGAGGTCCTCCAACAGCGCCCGCGGTTCGTCGGTCATCACCTGCAAGTGTTCGGGGGCGTAGTCGTTCGCGACGGCGGCCGCGGCATCGAGGTCGTCGGCGAGGATGACCTCGCCGTTTTCCTCCCAGCATTCCCCTGCGACCTCCTCGGTGCGGAGGGCCGGGAGTTGGTCGTGGACCGCCTCGACGGCCGCCTCGGCGATATCCCGGTCCGTCGCGACGAGGATGGCCCGCGAGCGCGGGTCGTGTTCGGCCTGTGCGAGCAGGTCCGTCGCGACGAGTTCGGGGTCGGCCGTTTCGTCGGCGAGTATCAGCACCTCGGTCGGCCCCGCGAGGAAGTCGATGCCGACGTGGCCGAACACCTGCCGCTTGGCCTCGATGACGTAGACGTTGCCCGGCCCGGTTATCTCGTCGACGCTGGGGATGGTCTCGGTCCCGTAGGCCATCGATGCGATGGCCTGTGCCCCGCCGGCAACGTATATCTCGTCGGCGCCGGCGGCGTCCATCGCGTACAGTTGGGCGGCCTGGACGGAGCCGTCCGGTTGGGGCGGCGCACACGCGACGACGGTGTCCACGCCGACGACGGTCGCCGGGACGATGGTCATCGCCGGCGCCGCGACCAGCGGCTTCCGGCCGCCGGGGACGTACACGCCGGCGCGTTCGACCGGCACCAGTCGCGTCCCGAGGGTGGTGCCCTCTCCGAACTCCTGCTCGAAACCGTCGAGATGCGAGAACTGCGCTTCGTGGAACTCGCGGACGTTCTCGATGGTGTTGTCTATCGCTCGCCGCTCCGCGTCCGTGAGCGACTCCGCGGCCGCGTCTATCTCGTCGTCGCTGACCCGGAGGGCGTCCCGTTCCACGCCGTCGAACTTTTCTGTGAGTTCGCGTACGCCCTCGTCGCCGCGCTCCCGGACCGTGTCGACGATGTCGCGAACGGACTCCGTGACGTCCTGTGGAATCTCGAGGGACGCGTCCGCCGCCGATTTCAGATATTCTGTGCTCATAGTTCCCAATCCTCGGTATCCGGGTTAAAAACTCGTGTCCCGGAACCGGCGTGTCGTCCGCGGCCCCGCTGGCACTGTCGGCCCCGCCGGTCCTTCCGCTACTGCTGGGCGCCCTCGTCGGCTTCGAGGACCACGTCGAACCGCTCGCGAAGCGTCTTCTTGTCGAACTTCCCGGTCGAAGTCTTCGGAATCTCGTCGACGAACTCGTAGACGTCGGGAAGCCACCACGAGGGGAACGTTTCGGCGAGATGGTCGTTGAGTTCGTCCTCGGTGAGGTCGGCGTCCCCCTTCGGAACCACGACGGCCATCGGCCGTTCCTGCCAGCGCTCGTGGTCGACCGCGATGACCGATGCCTCGCTGACGCCCTCGTGGGCGATGAGGTCGTTTTCGAGTTGCACCGAGGAAATCCACTCCCCGCCGGACTTGATGACGTCCTTGTCGCGGTCGACGACGTCGATGTACCCCATCTCGTCGCGGGTGGCGATGTCGCCGGTTCGCAGGTAGCCGTCGTCGGTGAAACTCTCCGCGTTCTCCTCGGGGCGGTCGTGGTAGTGGTCGGTCACCCACGGGCTTCGGACCTGGAGTTCGCCCATCGTCTCGCCGTCGTGGGTGACCTCCTCGCCGTCGTCGTCGACGACGCGGGTTTTCATCCCGGGGACGGGCAGGCCCGCCTTCGCGCGGTAGGCGTACTGCTCGTCGGGCGGCAGGTCCATGGCCTCCTTCCGGAGCGTACTGAGCGTGCCCAGCGGCGAGGTTTCGGTCATCCCCCACCCCTGGATGATGGGCGCGTCGTACTCCTCGTCGTACTTCCGGATGAGCGACTCCGGCGGTGCCGACCCGCCGACCGTCAACCGGTCGATGTTGGAAATGTCGACCTCGGGGTTCTCGTCGAGGAACTCGGCCATCTCCAGCCAGATGGTCGGGACCGCCGCCGAGATGGTCACCCCTTCGTCGGCTATCAGGCGGGCGATGGACTCGGGGTCGGTGTGGACCGAGGGGAAGACCTGTTTCGCGCCGGCGAACGTCGCCGCGTAGGGCAGCCCCCAGCCGTTGGCGTGGAACATCGGCACGACCGGCAGGACGACGTCGCGCTCGCCGATGCCGTTGGCGTCGACGTGGCCGCACATGATGCTGTGGAGGTACATCCCCCGGTGGGAGTAGGGGACGCCCTTCGGGAGCCCCGTCGTCCCCGAGGTGTGACACATGCCGTATTCGGCGTCCTCGTCGATATCTGGCCACTCGTAGGTCGTCGGCTGGTCGCCGATGAACGACTCGTAATCGGTCACCGGGTCGAGACTCGTCTCCGGCACCTCGTCGTCGAGGACGACGTACTGTTCGACGGTGTCGAGGTCGGCGGCGTTCGCTTCGACCTTCCCGACGAGTCCGGGGTCGACGAAGACGATTCGGTCTTCGGCGTCGTCGACCGTGTGAACGAAGTGGTGGTCGGGCAGCCGCATGTTGCACATGTGAATCGACCGCCCCGAACACGCCGGTCCGAAGTAGAGTTCGAAGTGTCGATAGTGGTTCGTCGCCACGACGCCGACCCGGTCGCCGTCGTCGAGCCCGAACTCGTCGAGTGCGCCGGCGAGTTGGCAAATCCGGTCGTAGGCGTCGGCGTACGTGTACCGGTGGACGCTCCCGTCGGGCATCTTCGTCACCAGTTCCCGGTCGGGAAAGAGGTCGACCGCTCGTTCGAGGACATTGTCAAGCGTTAACTGTACACTCATCATGGTCGTCTGCGATATCCTGACACAGTCCCTTATGCGTTGTGTCGGGACCACCCAACTCGCGTATCCGAGTAGCCTTACCCTCACGCGCCGTAGCCTCGGTCATGCACGAACCAACGGCCCGCGTCAGGCGAGCGAACCGCTCGCAGATACGGGTGATGTTCGACCTCGCGGAGTCCGTCGACCGCGACCTCGTCCGCCTCGAAGTCGGCGAACCGGATTTCGACACGCCGGACCACGTCGTCGAAGCGGCCGCGGAGGCGGCCCGCGAGGGCGCGACCCACTACACGTCGAACGCGGGCCTGCCGGAGTGTCGCCGGGCTATCAGCGACGCGATGGCCAGCGACTACGGCGTCGAACACGACATCGACGAAATCGTCGTCACCGTCGGCGGGATGGAGGCGCTGCATCTGGCAGTGCTTTCGACGGTCGGACCGGGGGAGGAGTTGCTGTATCCCGGGCCGGCGTGGCCGAACTACGAGACGCAGGCATTCCTCGCTGAAGGCGAACCGGTCGAGGTCACGATGGCCGTCGAGGAGGGCTACGACCTCGACGCGGACCGCCTCATCGAAGCGATGGGCCCGGAGACGGGCGCCGTAATTCTGACCACGCCCTCGAACCCGACGGGGCGGGTCTTCGACCCCGAACCGATTCGGGCCGTCGTGGAGGCCGCGGCGGACTACGGAACCTACGTCATCGCCGACGAGGTGTACGCGGGGTTGACCTACGACCGGGAACCCCGTGGCATCGCGGCACTGACGGACCATCCCGACCACGTGCTGACGGTCGGGTCCTGTTCGAAGACCTACGCGATGACGGGGTGGCGCCTCGGCTGGCTGGCCGGCGACCGGCCGGTCATCGATGAGGTGACCAAGGTCCGCGAATCGACGACGGCCTGTGCATCGAGCATCTCACAACACGCCGCCATCGCGGCGCTGACCGGACCGCAGGAACCCTTCGAGGAGATGTACGAGGCCTTCGAGCGCCGGCGGGATTACGTCGCCGACCGCCTCGGTTCGATGGACGGCGTCTCGGCACCGCGACCCGAGGGGGCCTTCTACGCGTTTCTCGACTACGACGCCGACGCGGAGGCGCTGCCGTTCGCGAAGTACCTTTTAAAAGAACACGGCGTCGTGCTGGCGCCCGGAAGCGGCTTCGGAAAGGCGGGCGAGGGGCGGCTCCGACTGTCCTTTGCCAACTCGATGGACCGCCTCGAAGAGGGGCTGGACCGACTGGCGGCCGGCGTCGCGGAATACTAGTTCAGCCGTCCTCGGCGACGGTCTCCAGCACGGTCGTCCGTTCATCGAAGTAGGCGGGTGCGTCCCGTTCGGACTCGAAGTCGACGATGCGGGCGAGGGCGCTTTCGGGGTCGGCGCCCTCGATGTCGGCCGCGAGGTCGAGGTAGTCCGCGGCGAGGTCCTGAAAGGCGGCCATCCGCGCTCGCTTGGCCTCGACGATGGCCTGCTTCTCTTCGAGAGAGTCGCCTTCGGTTTCGATATCGCCGATATCCTCGGGGGCGTCTTCGAGGCGCTCTCGGAGGTCCTCGATGTCCTCGTCGATTTCGTCCAGTAGCTCGTCGGCCTCCGCACCGATAGTTTCGGCGCGGCCCGACAACAGGCCCGCCTGGGTCTTGCAGTAGTCGACCAGTTCGTCGGTCGTCTCGGTCACGGTTCGAGTTGGAACTCGGACGGCAAGGCCTTTCGCCCCGATGGCGTTGCTCGCGGAAGCCACACGTTTCAAACCCTAGCCGCACTCAGGGAGCGATATGTCTGCCTCAGAACTCGCGGCGCAGGTCAGGGCGGCACTGGAGGTCGACCGCGAGAAGTTCGCGTCGCGGGTCGACAGCGAGGTCGAGGCGTTGCGCGAGGAAATCGAGGACGGAACCTTCGACAACCCCCAAGCCATCGTCGGCCTCGAATACGAGTTCTACGCGGTCGACGACGAGACGGACGCCCTCATGCGCGTCCCCCGTCGCCTGCTGGAGTACATCGGCTTCGAGAAGGAACTCGGCCTCCACAACGCCGAACTGTCGACGGCGCCCCAGCCACTCTCTCGGTACGGCCTCCGCGCACAGGAAGCGGAGGTGCAGGCCAAACTCGACGCCGCCGAAACCGAGGTCAAACGCGAGGGCATCGCCTTAGTCAGCGACGGGATGTGGACGGTACCGCCCATCGGCGAGACGGCCGGCGAGTACCTGACCGACAGCATCGAGGAGGACGGCATCCGGATGGCGACGAACATGTCGGCCTCCACGCGGTACCACGCGATGGCGAACACCGAGTACGCCGCCGAACTCCAGCTCGACGCCCCGCACGTCTCGCTTGCGGCGGATACGGTGATGCCCGAGAGCCTCATCACCTCCATCCAGCCGCACTACCAGATGGCTCACGCCCACGACCTGCCCGAGCGGTTCCGCTATGCGCTCCGCATCGCCGGCCCCCTGCTCGGCGTCGCGGTCAACAGCCCCTTCTTCCCGCCGGACCTCTACGACGCCGAACCCGAGGCGGTCCTCGAGGAGACGTGGATGGAGAACCGCGTCCCCGTCTTCGAGTCGGTGCTCAACCCCGCCGACAGCGAGAAGGTGACCTTCCCCGAGGACATCGAGGACGTCGACGAAGCACTGGAGCGCATTGCCGCCGATGAGACGGTCGTGCCCACCGTGATGGAGACGGGCCACCGCTTCGACGACCAGTTCGCCCACTTCCGGCACAAACACGGCACCTTCTGGCGGTGGGTCCGGCCGGTCTTCGACGGGCCGACGCGGCAGAGCGCCAACGCGCGCATCGAGTTCCGCCCCCTGCCCGGCCAGCCGACGGTTCGGGACACCGTCTCCCTGCTGGCGGTCTTCGCGGGCCTGCTCGAGAGCCTGCCGCGCCGCGAGCACCCCCTCTACGACCTCCCGTGGGAAGCCGCCGAGGAGAACTTCTATGCGGCCGTTCGCGATGGGCTCGACGCCGACTTCCGCTGGATTACCGCCGCCGGCGAGGAGACGACCGACACCGAGGAGATATACGCCGAACTGTTCGAGATCGCACGCGACGGCCTCGAACTGCGCGGACTGGACGCCGAGGAGGCCAACCGCTACATCCAGCCGCTCCGCGAGCGGGTCGACCGCCGTGTGACGCCCGCGAGTTGGAAGCACCGACTGGTCGCCGAGGCGGTCGGCCGCGGCGAACCCTTCGCACAGGCCGTCTGGGGGATGCAGGCCGAATACATCGACAAACAGTCCGACACGCTCATCGAAGGGACGTTCATCGACTGGCTTCCGCAGGCAGAGGCGAGCGCAGGGAACGAGGACTGAGGTCTGTGGGCGTAGGTAACCTTAAAAAAGGCTGAAGATAGCATCCGCCGAGCGGGGCGTCCGAAGGTCGCCCCCGAGGCGGTTCCCGGCGCCGACCGGAGGGAGGCGCCGTAGCGCGCGACGACTAACGCGAAACCGAGCGAAGCGAGGTTTCGCGGCACGGAGGAGCGCGCGCATATTTTCCCCACGTTTTTGTCGCGGAGGCGGGTCCGGCGCCTACGCGCGCCGGACCGCCGGAGCGTACAAAAAGTGGCTAACTGAATTTATGAACCGTCATATCCAGCGTATCGAGGTCGAGGACGGGCGCGAAGCCGGCGTCGGGGTCGATGTTGACGGATTTCTGAAAGTCGGTCTGGGCCTGCCAGCAGCCGGAGTTGACCGCCAGCACGTTCCGGTATTTCCCCCAGCCGAGTTTGTGGACGTGGCCGGTATGGAAGACATCGGGGACCTCGTCCATGACGAGGTAGTCCTTCTCCTCGGGGGCCAGTCGGGTGTGGCCGCCGAACTGCGGGGCGACGTGGCGCTTCTTGAGGAGCTGGTACATCGCCTTGTGAGGGTCGTCGTAGCTGGCTTTGTCCTCGGGGAGTTCGGCGATGACCTCGTCCAGCGAGACGCCGTGGTACATCATGACCGAGACGCCTTCCAGCGTGACGACGGAGGGGTTCGAGACGATACGGGCGTCGTGGGCGGTCATGATATCGCGCAACTCCTCGTCGAAGCCGGGTTGGGGCTCCGCGAGGCGGACGGCATCGTGGTTGCCGGGAATCATGACGATCTCCATGTCGCCGGGGACCTCCTTGAGGTACTCCGAGAAGCGTTCGTACTGGTCGAAGATGTCGACGATGTCGAGTTCCTCGTCCTGGTCGGGGTAGACGCCGACGCCCTCGACCATGTCGCCGGCGATGAGGAGGTACTCGATGCGTTCGGCTTCGGGCGTGTGGAGCCAGTCGGTAAAGCGGGTCCACGCGTCGGCCATGAACTCCTGTGAGCCGACGTGGACGTCGCTGATGAGGGCGGCTTGGACGTGGCGGTCGGCCGTCGAGGGCTCGTAGGTCCGGGGGATGTCGGGGAAGTAGAGGTCGTCGACGAACATGATGGAGCCGTCGTCGGAGAGCGTCCCGTCGACGGCGATGACCTCGTCGTAGAGGAGTTCGTCGACGAGGCCGGCAATCGCCTTGTCCTTCATGACGAGACAGGGGTAGACGCCGGTGGTGTCCTCCAGTTCGATGAGCCAGTGGCCGGAGGCAGTCGAGCGGATGTCCGAGACCATGCCGACCATGCCGGCGTCGCCGCCGCCGGGGCTGGCTTCCAGTTGGGAGGCGTTGCGGTGGTTGACCCGACCGCGCAACTTCCCGGCGAGGCGTTCGTAGCGGTCCCGGAACGTCGCGACGAAGTCGTCGTACTCGCCGGTCCCGGTCGAGCGACCGGTCATGTCGTTGGCGATGTCGAGGTCGCGCTTGGAGGGGTCGACGTCCCGACCGCCCGAAGACCCCTTCGTTTCGACTGGAGCTCCCGCCGCCATGTCACCTGATTCAGTCGACTCGCCTCCAGTCGAAATAGAGGGGTCTGATGCGGGCGAGGAGTCGGCGACTGCACCGCCGCCGGCCCCTGTTTCCGCTGGCGCGGCAGCGGCGGTGTCGTCGGATGAAATCGGGTCCCGGCGACCGCGCGGTTCGCCGTCGAGGGCGTCCTCGATGTCGGCCGCGGTGAGTTTCAGTGCGTCGTCGGGCGTCGCCTCAACGGCGAGGACGAGCGCCTGTTCGGGGCGCTCGGCGCTCGCGAGGAGCGTAATCGCCTCGCGGTCGGCGGTGTAGCCGTGGCTCGCCAGTTCCCGTGCGATGCGAGCCGGCTCCTCCTGAGGCACGTCGGAGACGTCGCCGCCACCGGCCAAAAGCATAGCGGACCCAGAACGTTCAAACCCGCCGGGACGCTACGACGGTGCAATGACGGATTCAGAGGGCGGCGACCGTCGGCGCGACGGGCCGTCCGACGTGTCGGGCACCGACGCTCCCGACGAGGCCGAAGGGACCCGGGAGCCCTCGAACGGCCGAACCGACCGGGGCGAGGAGCCCCCGTCCGGCGTCGTCGGCTGGCTGAAGTGGTTCTGGACGGCCGACCGTGGCTGGGTCATCTACCTTCGGGACGTGACCACGAGCGTCACCGCGGTGCTGGTTATCGGCCTGTTGCTCTTTGCCATCAGCGGCATCTGGCCGCCGATGGTCGCCGTCGAGTCCGGGAGCATGGAACCGAACATGGAACGCGGCGACCTCGTCTTCGTCGTCGACAACGACCGCTTTACCCCCGAGAACGCGCCGGTCCACGACGGCCAGTCGACGGGGGTCCTCCCCACCGACCGGGCGGCCGAGGCCGGCTACACGAAGTTCAACGGGTACGGCGACGTCATCGTCTTCCAGCGGGACGGCAGACGCGACCTGACGCCGGTCATTCACCGGGCCGTACTGTGGGTCGAGGACGGCGAGAACTGGTACGACCGCGCCAACCCCGCCTACATGGGCAGCGCCTCGAACTGCGAGCAACTGAACCACTGTCCCGCGCCGCACGCCGGCTTCATCACCCTCGGGGACGCGAATCCGGCCTACGACCAGCACCGGGGGCTGTCCGCGCCGGTCAAACCCGAGTGGATCATCGGCACCGCCGAAGTGAAGGTGCCCTACCTCGGGAACGTCCGTCTGTTCTTCTCGGAACTGTCCTCGTCGTCGGTTCCGGCCCAACCGGCCGCCGCCGACGGGCAGTCCGCGAGCGTCGACGGCCCCGAGAACACCACGATAACGGCCGGTTCCCAGACGAACGCAACCGCGACGACCGGCCACACTCGGCCGGCGATTTAAAAGAGAACCCGCCGCGACTGCCCCTCGTTCTACTCGTCGTCCTCGTCTCGCTTCCGCTTGACCGGCACCACGACCGTCTGGACGATGTCGCCGTCCTCGATGTCGAGGGCCTCGCGTTCGGCGTCCGGGATGGAGATGCGGCCGCCGCTCTGGACGCGCGTTTTGAACGTCGCCATCTGGCTCATCGTGCCGAGTTGCTCCGAGAGGTTCCCCAAGTCCGGGGTCGCACTCGTCGTAGCGCCCGTCGCCCCGGTGAGCAGCTGCTGGAGGGCCTCCTGCTGTGGTTTCGTCGCCTGTTCGGAGGCGTCCGCCAGCGCCTTCAGCAGGTTCGGCGGGCGCATGATACTCTGGGTTTCCTCGTCGTCGTTGTCGGTCATCCGATGTCCGAAAGGTCGCTTTTCCAGCCAATAAGGGTTCCGGGAGATACCACCAGAGGGCAGTCAATGGTGTTGGATTCCTGCCATTCGGCACCACGGTTTAGGGACCCCCCGCCGTAGGCGATGCCATGCCAGAAATCGAACCCGGCGCGGACCTGCCGGACTGGGACGTTGAAATCGACGTCGACGGCACCGACGACGCCCCCCTCGCCGTCGGCGACAGCATCCGATTTGCCAAGACCCTCTCCGACGAGGACCTCGAGCGGTTCGCGCTCGCCTCGGGCGACACCAACCCGCTCCACCTCGACGACGAGGTTGCCGGCGAAACCCGGTTCGGCGGCCGCATCGCCCACGGCATCCTCACCGCCGGCCTCATCAGTTCCGCCGTCGCCCGCCTGCCCGGGACCGCCGTCTACCTCTCACAGGACCTCGAGTTCCGCGCGCCGGTCCGGCCCGACGACCACGTCTCCGCCGAAATCGAAGTCGTCGAAGACCTCGGCGGCGACCGCTATCGGTTCGATACCACCGCCGAAGCAGGCGGCGAGACGGTTATCCGCGGCGAGGCGACTGTCCTGATCGAATAGCTCGAACGGCAGAGCGCAGGTAGCAGGCCACGCGCCCGCCCTACCGTTCGACGACCAGCAGGGCGACCCGTTCGAGAACGAGGTCCTCAATGCCGCGTTCGGTCGCACCCAGTTCCGCGGCGCCGATATCGTAGAACTCCCGCACCGCCGGTTCGTCGTAGTTGCCGAGGGTCGGAATCGGTTCGAGTAGGTCCTCGACGGCCATCGCCGCGGCGTCTTCGTCGCCCTCGCCGTCGACCAGCACGACTGCCTCCGTCTCGCCCTCGCCGATACCGAGTTCCAGCGCGCGCTGTATCTGCCGCCGTCCGGCCGCATAGAGCATGATTTCGACACCCCGGTCGCGGGCGATGGCCTCGCCGCGCTCGCGCTCGCGGTCGGCCAACTCCACGGCGCGTTCCAGATGCCGGCGAGAGACGATATATCGGCTATCGAAGGCCTGGACCGTCACGTCGTGCTCGTCGCCGATGTCGTCCAGTGCCGCGACGAACGTCTCCACGTCCGGGAACGCTTCGCCCCCGATTTCGACGGTTCCTTCGACCAGTCTCATCAGAAATCACCGAGGCTTGCCTGCCCCTCGCCGTCGTCGCTCGCTCCCTCGTCGGTGTCGTCGGGTGTCGCCTCGGCGTCCGGCGTCACGCCGTCCATCTCCGGGTTCTGGTGTCCTGCCGCCTCCAGCACGTTCTGCGCCGTCTTCTCACGGCCCTTCAGCGCCCCGAGGACGACCGATTTGTCGGCTTCCCGGAGGTCAGCGCGCGTCTCGATGCCGGCATCGAACAGCCGTCGGGCGCGCTTGCGACCGACGCCGCGAACCCCCGCGAGGTCGATGAGTTCCTCGCCGACGCCGTGCTGGACGCGCTTGCGGGCCTCCCGAACGGCCGGCACGGTTTCGAGGCCGAGTTCGCTCGCCAGCGATTCGGCGGCGCCGAGCAGCCATTCGGCGGTGTCGACCTTGCCACGGATGTCGCCCGGCCCGACGCCGTAGCGTTCGGCGATTTCGTCCTCGTCGACCTCGCCGGCCCAGTCTTCTAACATTCGCGCGGTCTTGAGCGCCGACAGCCAGTCCTCGAAGCGGCCCTCCTCGAACTCGCTGGGCATCTCACCGCAGAACTCGGATTCGCGCTCGTAGGCCAGCATCGTGTACTCCTCGCGGTCGCCCGACCGGAGGTAGAGTTCGTACATGTCGGGCGTCCGGGAGACGAGGTGGTAGAGGCCGAGCGCGGTGGGGTCCGAGGCGTCCTTCAGGCCGTCGAGGACCGTTGCGGCGCTCATCGGGTCGAGGTAGAGTCGCGAGACTGTGTGGCCGAGGTTGGTCGCCTCGATGCGGTCGCCGTCTGCTCGCGGCTCCGCCGCTCGCTCATCCCGTTGGGCGTCCCGCCCAACGCCCTCGATGAAGTCGTTGCGCTCCAGGTACTCCAGCGTCGAATCGACGATGCGCTCCAGTTCGGCGTCCTCCTGTCCGTACTGGGTGGCATACAGCGTCTGGTCGAGGAACTCCAGAAGGGCCTCACGGGAGTCGGCAAAGCCGCTGGCGACCGTCGCCAGCAGGTGGGTTCGCATTGAGGGCTCACGGGCCAGTTTCGAGTCGACCGGTTCCGGGTCGGCCCAGACGTACCGGTCCAGCAGTTCGTCGAGTTCGTCGTGGCTGTTCGCGAGCAGCAGGGCCTCGCCGTAGGGGTCCCGGCCCGGACGGCCAGCACGGCCCATCATCTGGTGGACTTCCAGCACGGAGAGGGGTTGCATGCCGCCGGCTTCGCCCGAGTAGCGGCGCCAGTCGCGGACGACGACGCGGCGGGAGGGGGTGTTGACGCCCGCCGCCAGCGTCGGCGTCGCACAGACGCACTTGATGAGGCGTTCGCGGAAGGCGTCCTCGACGATAGAGCGGTGTTCGCTCGCACAGCCGGCGTGGTGGAAGGCCGCGCCCTTCTCGACGCAGTCGGCGAGGTCGTCGCTCGTCTCGGTATCGGAGACGCCGCGCAACTCCTCGGCCAACTCTGCGAGGCGCTGGCGTTCCTCGGGTTCGAGGTGGTCGCGGGTGGTGTTGGCCAGTCGTTTCGCGGCGCCCTCGGCGTTTCTTCGGGAGTTGACGAACACCAGCGTCGACCCCTCGTCCGCGAGCGTATCCCGGACGATGGCCGATGTCGGCTTCTCGCTGGATTTGACCCTGAGTTCCTGCTGGGAGCCGTCGCCGAAGTGCAGCGCCTGTCCGTAGTGGACGCCCTTCTTGAGTTCGATGGGACGCCAATCCGAATCCACGAGGTCGGCGTCCAGCCATTCGGCCATCTCGTCGGCGTTGCCGACCGTCGCCGACAGCGCGACGACCTGCAGATTCGGATTGACGCGGCGGAGTTTCGCCAGCGTGACCTCCAGCGTCGGGCCGCGCTGGGGGTCGTCGACGAGGTGGACCTCGTCGCTGACGACACAGTCGAGGTCGTCGATCCACGGCGCGCCGTTCCGGACCAGCGAGTCGACCTTCTCGCTGGTGGCGACGATGATGTCCTTCTCGGCGAGCCATTCGCCGGTGTCCTCGTAGTTGCCGGTCGAGACGCCGATTTCGACGCCGTATTCCTCGAAGGCCGAAAACTCCTCGCGCTTCTCGCTCGCGAGCGCGCGCAGGGGTACAATGTAGAGTGCCTTGCCGCCGCGCTGTACGGCCGACAGCATCGCCAACTGGGCGATGAGGGTCTTGCCGCTGGCGGTCGGAATCGAGGCGACGAGACTGTCGCCCTCGGTGACGCCCGCCTCGACGGCCTCGGCCTGCGGCGGGTACAGCGACTCGATGCCCTCCTCGCGGAGGTGGTCGGCGAACCATTGCGGCACGCCGGAAACGTCGACAACGTCCATTACCGTGGTCTTGTGCGTCACCGCTTTTAAATAACGTGCTCATAGGGATTATCGTAGCCAGCCAGGGGGTTCGAAACCCGTTCTTGGATGGCGTCCCTCGGTTCTTCGTCGGAAACCTATGAACTCCTACGATAATCCCTATCAGACGACGCCGCGGACGAGCGACCCCCACACGGGCAGGACCAGCCCCGCCCCGATAGCCACGTAGGCGGGCGGCGTCAGCGCGAGGAACTCGCCGGGCCCCATCGTCGGACTCGCGAGAATGTTGAGCGCCAGCACGGCGACGCCGACGACGAGGCCGGCGACGACCGCGCGGGGGAGCGTTCGACTCACCAGTCCCACGAGCGCGCCGGCGACGACGAGGCCGAGCCAGTGGACCCACGCCACGGCGAGTCCGACGACGAGGGCGACCGCGAGGGCAACGTAGCGCTTCCGTGGCTCGGTCCGCACCGTCGTCAGAAAGGCGGGGCGGATGGGGTCATCGTCGGGCCTCTCCTCGGAAACCGCTTTCTCACTCATTCCTCGTCACCCCCGAACTCGATGGTATCGCCATCGTCGGGCGTCTCGAAGCTCATCGCCTTGTACTCACCGTCGGCCCACATCCGGAGTTGGTCGTCGTAGTGTTCGGAGAAGACGGAGCCGCTCTGTCCGCCGGGGAGTATCGACCGCGAGGGCTCGTCGACCGAGGATATCTGTCGCCAACTGCTGCCGGCCGAGAGGCCGTCGCGGGTGTTGAACAGCGTGAAACCGCTGCCGTCGGTCGGATACCGCGGGTAGTTCAGCGACGGCACCTGCCCGCTGAACTGGTGGTCGATGGTGGTCCGGTGGTAGTCGCCGTAGACCGACCAGCCCTCGGCTTCGATTTCCTCGACGGCCGTCGCCATCGCCTCGGCGATGACGGCCGCGCGGTCGCCGTCGAAGAAGTCGTCGTCGGGCGGTAGTTCGGTGAGGACCCACTCCTGTGGCCACCAGCCGTCGTCGAGACCCAACTCCTCGAAGTCGTCGGCCCACGTCGCCTCCCGGAAGGCATCGTAGAAGCGGTGGAAGGCGAGGGCCGCGGCCGAATCCCGCTCCATGCGGTAGTCCCAGTCGGCCAGCGCGTCGAGCCATTGGTCGGCGCCGTCGATGCGGTCGCGAGCGTCGAGAATCGCGGGCACCAGCTTGCGCGCTCGGATGTCGAGGGTATCCCGCTGGACCGACGCCATGAAGTCGGTGTCGACGGGTTCGCCGCTCTCGATTCGGTCGTCCAACCGCTCGTAGACCCGCATCCCGCGGAACCCGGAGGCGTACTCGAAGCCGATGGGATAGGTCGGGTCGTCGACGACCCGCTGGTTCGCGGTACCGATGTAGTCGGGGTCGACGACGCCGGATTTCTCCTCGAAGGGGATGAACTCCCCGCCCTCCCAGTCGCTCTGGCCGAACGGCTCGAAACCCTCCCACCCGCCTTCGCCCGCCGACCCGTCGAAGACGCGGTTGCCGTCGATGACCTCACCGTCCTCGCGTCGAATCGGAATCTTCCCGGTCGTCTTGTAGTAGACCTGCTCGTCGTCGACGTAGAGGGCGTTCTGGGTCGGTACGTCCATCTTCTGCAGGGCCTCGCGGTAGTCGTCGACGCCCTCCGTCTTGCTGAACTCGTAGATGGCCTCGGATTCGCGGGTGCCGGACATGCCGGTCCAGGCGACGCCGACGTGGCGCGTCTCGCCGTCGATTTCGCGGTCGACGAAGGCGCCGTGGACGGTCTTGCGGACCTCGATGTCGCGGTCCTCGCCGCCCGAGACCTCGATGGTTCGGGTTTCGGTCTCGAAGTCGCGCCACTCGCCGTCGTAGCGGTACTGGTCGCCGTCGGTCTCGTAGGTGTAGTGGTCGACGACGTCCGCGCCGACGTTGGTGAAGCCCCACGCGCCGTGCTGGTTCTCGCCGACGATGACGAAGGGGATGCCGGGAAAGCCGGCGCCGCGAACGTCGACGTCCTCGTTTGCGACCGTGATGCGCTGTTCGTACCAGACGGGCGGCACCATGAGCGTCAGGTGGGGGTCGTAGGCGAGGACCGGCGACCCGCTTTCGGTGTGGTCGCCGCCGACCGCCCAGTGGTTCGACCCCCACCACGCCGGCGGTTCGTGGGCGGCCAGCCAGTCGACGAAGGACGAATCGACCCGCTCGGCGGCTGGACTCGCGGGGAAGCCGTCGACGCCCTGTACCTCGCCGGTGGTCCCCTTGCGGATGATGGGCGCGCCGTGGTCAAACGGCGCCTCGTAGAGTTGGCGGTAGTCGTCGGTGTCGAGTCGGTCGCGCAGGACGGCGCGCCGGAGCGTCTCGAAACTGCCGGTCAGCCCCCACGATATCTGCGCCCCGACGAGCAGGCTGTCGACGACGGCCCACTCGTCGATGTCGTAGCCCGCCAGCGCGGCCTCCAGCGGTTCGGGCCCGTCCTCGATGTAGGCGTTGACCCCGTCGGCGAACGCTTCGGTCATGGCTTCGGTTCGGGTGCCTTCGAGGGCCTCGGCGGAGGCTTCTGCGGCCCCCCGAAAGTCCATCTTCGCGTGGAAGATATCGGATTCGACGGTCTGTTCGCCCACCGCGGCCGAGAGGCGACCGTCCATCAGGCGCCGGACGAGGTCCATCCCGAAGAGGCGGTCGGCCGCCTGGACGTACCCGACCGCGAAGTAGGCGGCGGCCTCGCTGTCGGCCTCGACGTGCGGGACGTGGTAGTCGTCGTAGGTGACGGTCGCCTCGCCGTACTGGCTGGCAACCGTATCGGGGACCGCCCCGCGCGTGCTTTCCCACGTTCGACCGCTCAGCGGCGCGAAGGAATCGAGGAGGCCGTCCGCGGGCGACAGCGCGGCCGCCCCGACGCCCCCACCCAGCAGCGCGCCGAGGAACGCCCGGCGCGTCGTGTCGTCTGGCATACAGGGACACACCACCGTACATTTAAAAACAGTTGTGCCGCCGTCGATGGACGAGCGGACCGCGCCCCGCTACGCCTTTGAGGGAGTCCCCCCAAGCCCGGATATGAGAGTTCGCTACGACCGGGATACCTGCATCGGGATGTTCCAGTGTGTCGCCGAGTGGGACGCATTTAAAAAGGACGAGGACGCCGGAAAGGCCGTCCTCGAAGACAGCGAGGAGGTCGAGGACGGGATTTTCGAACGGGAGGTGCCGGAGGGTGCCGAACTCGACGCGAAGTTCGCCGCCCGCGCGTGCCCGGTCGACGCCATCGAAATCTACGACGAGGACGGCGAACAACTCGTGTGATACGGAGTATTGTAACGATGTACCGGCCACCGACAGTGCGGGTCGGCGATGGCCAGTAACGGACTACAATACTCCGTATGAGACCGTCGGTCGACCGCGACCCGTCGCAGGCCTGTAATTCCGCCTGACAAAACCCTTATGGCGGGTCGTGTAGAGAGTTGTGCGTGAGGGAGTACCATGAACAGTCGCACGACTGGCCGCGACCGACAGCGGCTCTGTGAGTGGGCATCGCTCACCGGTGACGACCTACCGGAAGAGTACGGGCCGTGTAGCCCCGAAAAGGACGGATAGCGACGAACCGTCAGGCGATCTTGTCGTACTGGTCGGAGAGCTTCTCGGCAGCCTCGTCCATCAGCTCTTCTTCGTAGTCGTCGAGGTCCCACTCGACGACCTCCTCGATGCCGTCGGCGCCGAGTTTGACGGGCACGCCGAAGGCGGTGTCCTCGTAGCCGAACTCGCCGTCCAGCACGAGCGAGCCCGGAAGCACCTCGCCGGTGTCGTTGAGGACGGCCTCGACCATGTGGGCGACGCCCGTCGCGGGGCCCCACTGAGTCGCGCCCTTCCGCTCGATGACGTCCATCGCGGATTCCTGCAGGTCGCCGAGGATTTCCTCCTTCTCGTCGGCGGAGAACTCGGGGTCGTTGCCGTCGACGCGGACCTTCGAGAAGACGGGCACCTGCGCGTCACCGTGCTCGCCGAGGATGGTGGCGTCGACGTTCTTGACGGGCGCGTCGAAGCGCTCCGAGAGGACGTAGCGGAACCGCGCCGAATCGAGGCGGCCGCCGAAGCCGATGACCTTGTGGCGGTCGCGGTCGCCCGACTCGTAGAGATGGCGGTTCAGCAGGTCGACCGGGTTCGAGGTCGTGATGGAGACGTAGTCGTCGTTGTGTTCGTCGATGGACGAGCCGATGTCCTCCATGATGGGTGCGTTGTCGCCCGCGAGGTCGATGCGGGTCTGGCCCGGCTGGCGCGGGATGCCCGCCGTGATGACGACGACGTCGGAGCCGGCGGTGTCCTCGTAGTCGCCCTGTACGACGGTCGTGTTGGAGTCGTAGGCGATGCCGTGGTTGGTGTCGGCAGCCTGTCCGATGGTGGTCTCCCGCTGGTCCGGAATATCGACGAAGACGAGTTCGTCGACGATATCGCGCAGCGCGAGGTTGTACCCCGCGGCCGCGCCGACTGTCCCCGCCGCGCCGATGACGCTAACCTTTGTCATGCTCGTTAGGAAAAGGCGGTGGGACCCGATTAACTCTTGTCCTTTTTCTCACGACCTATCGGGAGCCGCTCCCACGTTACCGGCCGCTCCTGCCGATTTTACCCGGCGCGCCGAACCGGACAACGACAGCACGGGTAGCCGGCTTCGATACGCCTTTGGGCCGACCGGTCGGACGGCCGGTAGTGACAGCACGCGGACTCCGCCGGCTGTGGACCGACCCCGAGACCCGGCGCTGGCTGGCCTTCTTCGCGCTCGCGGCCACGTACGCGCTGGTGTCGGTCTACCGGCTCTCGACGGCCGTCCTCGCCGACGAGTTGACCCGCGCCTTCTCGGTGACGGGGACGCAACTCGGCACCCTCCATGCCTCCTTCTTCTACGTCTACGCGGCGATGCAACTGCCCGCGGGCGTCTTCGCGGACCGCCTCGGCGCCCGCCGGACGGTCACCGGCGGAACGCTCGTGATGAGCCTCGGCGGGTTCGTCTTCGCCGGCGCCGACAGCTACGCGCTGGCCTTCGCGGGCCGCGCGCTCGTCGGCTTCGGCGGGAGCGTCCTCTTCATCGCCATCCTCCGCTTCTGTGCCAACTGGTTCCGGCCGACCGAGTTCGCCCGGATGAGCGGCATCACGCTCGCCGTCTCCGGCTTCGGTGGCGTGCTGGCGACGACGCCGCTGGCGCTCGCCGTCTCCGCGTTCGGCTGGCGGTCGGCCCTCGCGGGCCTGTCGGTCATCGGCCTCGGCCTCGCCGCGACGGCCTACCTCATCGCACGCGATACCCCAACCGCCGCCGGCTTCGCGCCGATGGCCGGGGCCGAAGCGCCGGGGGCGCCCTCGCTTCGGGCCATCGGCTCGAACGCCCGGAAGGTGCTCGCCGAGCGCGAGACGTGGCTCTGTGGGGCCGTCCTCTTCGCCGGCACCGGCGTCAACATCACCGTCGTCGGCCTGTGGGGCATCCCGTATCTCGTCCAGACCTACGGCCTGTCGGTGACGGCCGCCTCCACGTACACCCTGCTCGGCAGCGCCGGCCTGCTGGTCGGGCCGCCGGCGGTCGGTGCCCTCTCGGACCGCCTCTCGGAGTCCGACGATGGCACCGCCAGCACCGCCGGCCGCACCCGCCTCATCGTCGTCGGGATGGCCATCTACACCGGCGCATTCGCCCTGCTGGCGATTACCGGCGCGCCGCCGCGGGCCGTCGTCGCCGCCGTCCTCTTCGCGACGGGCGCCCTCGCTGGCGCCTACGCACTCACCTACGCCGTCATCAAGGAGCGCCACGAGGCCGCGGCCTCCGGGGTTTCGACGGGCACCATCAACACGATGGCCTTCACCGGCGCCGCCGTCATGCCGACGCTGATGGGCTACGTGCTCGACGCCTACTGGACCGGCGACACCATCGGCGGCGCCCGCGTCTACACCGAGTTCGGCTATCAGGTCGCCTTCGGACTGGCGACGGCCGTGGCGGCGATGGCGCTGCTCGCGGCGATCTTGCTCCACCGGCGAACCGTCGCCGAGGTATGATTGCAGAGCATACTCGCCCCCGAGAGGAGGCAGTTTACAACGAGAGCGTGTGCCTGTTCAGAGGGAGATACTTTGCCGATTCGGCCGTATGTCCGCGTATGTCCGACTGCCAGTTCTGCGACATCGCCGCCGGCGAGGCGCCCGCGACCCGACTGTACGAGGACGAGACCACCGTCGCCTTCCTCGATATCGCGCCGGTCGTCAGGGGCCACACCCTCGTCGTTCCGAAGGGCCACTACGAGACGCTGACCGACATACCGCCCGAGACGGTCGGCGACCTCTTCGAGCGCGTCCGAATCGTCGCCGGGGCGGTCGAAGCCGCCTTCGACCCCGACGGCCTGAACATCCTGCAGGCCAACGGCGAAGCGGCCGGACAGGAGGTGTTCCACGCGCACGTCCATATCCTGCCGCGCTACGAGGACGACGACGTGCAGGTGCGCTGGCCCGCCGGCGAACTCACCGAAAGCGAGGCCAGCGAGATAGCGACGGCGATTCGAGCGGAACTGCCGGAGTAGTCGCATTATAAAGCTCGCTCGATGGCGTCGGCCGTCGCCTCGCCGACGCCCTCGACGCCGGCCAGTTCCTCGCGGGAGGCCGCCCGGACGCCGTCGACGCTTCCGAACCGCCGGAGGAGTCGTTTCCGTAACTCGGGGCCGACACCCGAGACGTCGTCCAGCGGCGTCGACACCTCGTCCCGGAGCGTCTGATGGTACTGGACGGCAAAGCGGTGGGCCTCGTCGCGCACGCGCTGGACGAGATGGAGGGCCGGGTCCTCGTCGTCCCAGTCGTGGACCCCGCCGGGCGTAATCACCAGTTCCTCGTCTTTCGCCAGCGCGATGGCGGGTACGTCCCAACCGACCTCCGAGAGCGCGTCGCGGGCGGCGCCCAGTTGTCCCTCACCGCCGTCGATGAGCAGCAGGTCGGGGTCCGGTCGGTCGTCCCGGCCCTCGACGGCCCGCAGCGAACGCCAGCGGACGAGTTCGCGCATGTTGGCGTAGTCGTCGTTGGTCTCGTCGAGTTTCTTCCGCCGGTAGTCGCTCTTCTCGGGGGAACCGTCGACGAAGGCGACGTTGCTCCCGACGACGGCCTTGCCCTGGGCGTGGCTCACGTCGAAGCCCTCGATGCGCTCGGGGCGGTCGATGCGGAGCTTTCGGCCGAGCGCCGTGGTGCCGTCGGCTTCGCCGGCTTTCCGCCGGGCATTTTTAAGGGCGAGGTCGACCAGCGTCGCCTCGCGGCCGGCGCCGGGCACCCGGACGGCGACGCCTTCGGCTTCGAGCCACCGGGCGACCTCCTCGTCGCCGTGGCGTTCGGGCAAGAGAAGGGCGTCCGGCAGGGTCCGGTCGGCGTAGAACTGCGGGATGAACGCGGCGAGGACGCTCGCGACGCGTTCCTCGCCCTCGGGCGCGTCGACGTGGTGGCGCTCCCGGTCGACCAGTTTGCCGTCTTCGCTGTGGAGGCGGGCGACCGTTCCGGAATCGCCCTCGACGGCCACGCCGAGGACGTCGACCCGGTCCTCCTCGCGGTTGACGACGGCCTCGCCGCCGCCCTCGTGGAACGATTCGACGGCGTCGAGTCTGTCGCGCAGCGAGGCGGCGCGCTCGAAGGCCTGCTCCTGTGCGGCGGCCTCCATCTCCCGGCGGAGGGGTTCGGCGAGGGCGCCCGTCTCGCCCTCGAAGAAGCGGACGGCCGACTCGACGTCTTCGCGGTAGGCCTCGGCGCCGATTTCGTCCGTGCAGGGGGCCGTACAGAGGCCCATCTCGTAGTCGAGACACGGTCGGTCGCGGTTGGCGTATTTGTGGTCCGAACAGCCACGGATGCCGTAGGTCTCCCGCAGCGCCTTGACGACGGTTTCCACTCGGCCCTTGTTCGTGAACGGCCCGAACACCGTCGACCCGTCCTCGGGGTCGCGGGTCACCTCGATTCGGGGGAACTCGTGGTCGGTCAACTGGACGAGGGGGTAGGATTTGTCGTCCTTCAGGCGGACGTTGTACCGCGGCTGGTGGCGCTTGATGAGGTTGGCCTCCAGCAACAGCGCCTGCGTCTCGGTGTCCGTGACGGCGAAGTCGACGCGTTCGGCGCGGTCGACCATCTGCCGGATGCGCTCGCCCCGAGGGTCGGCATACGAGCGCACCCGGTCGCGCAGGTCGACGGCCTTGCCGACGTACAGCACCGTCTCGCCGGCCTCGAACTGGTAGACGCCGGGCTCTTTCGGGAGGTCGTTCGCGCGCGCTCGGACCGCGTCGGCATCCATCGTCGCTTACGAGGAACTAGTCGCGCGGCCGTATCAGCATGACGCGTCGACTCCGGAGAGCGGCACGTACAAACACCGGCCGGCCCTACGGCCGACAATGAGCGATTCCGAGCGCCTCTGGCTCGTCGAACGGACCTACACCGACCGCGACCTCGTCGTGCTCATCTACGCGACGCCCGACGGCGAGCGGCGACTCCGGAAGGAACTGGCCTCGACGATGCTCCAGCGGACGACGGTGACGGCAGCCATCGAGGCCGACCCCGCGGACCTCGAACCGGTCGACGACGAGGAGACCCGCGAACGCTACGCCACCGAGGTCGAGCGAGTGCGGGCCGACCACGACCCCGAAGACCCCATTTAGACGGGTTACCACACGGCAAGAGAGCCTCAAGGCCTATGTTTCGCCGGTAAGAAGCCGGGGGTGAGATGACCGCTATCGAGTTGTCCGGGGTGCAAAAGTCGTTCGGCGACGTACAGGCGCTCCGCGGCGTCGACCTCGAAGTCGATGACGGAGAGATATTCGGCTTTCTCGGCCCCAACGGCGCCGGGAAGTCGACGACCATCAACATCCTGCTGGATTTCGTCCGCCCGGACGCCGGCGACGTCCGGGTGCTGGATTACAGCGCCCGCGAGGACAGCGTCGCCGTCCGGGAGCGCACCGGCGTCCTCCCGGAGGGCTTCGACCTCTACGACCGCCTGAGCGCCCGCGAACACCTCCAGTTCGCCATCGATTCGAAGGAAGCCGACGACGACCCCTACCCGCTTCTGGAGCGGGTCGGCCTCGAAGACGCCGCCGACCGGAAGGCCGAGGGCTTCTCGACGGGGATGCGTCAGCGCCTCGCGCTGGCGATGGCGCTGGTCGGCGACCCCGACCTGCTCATCCTCGACGAACCGACCTCGGGACTCGACCCCAACGGCGCCCGCCAGCTCCGCGAAATCGTCGAGGAGGAGGCCGCAAACGGCACGACCGTCTTCTTCTCCAGCCACATCCTCGGACAGGTCGAGGCGGTCTGTGACCGCGTCGGCATCATCCGAGAGGGCGAGGTCGTCGCCGTCGACACCATCGAGGGCCTCCGCGAGAACGTCGCCGACGGCACCACGCTCGTCGTCGAAGTCGACGCGGTTCCCGACGGCGCGGTCCACCGCGTGAAGTCGATGGACGGCGTCTCCGACGTGTCGGTCGACGGCACCCGCCTGACGGTCACCTGCGACGACGACGTCAAAACCGACGTGGTCGCCGAACTCGAAGACGCCGGCGCCGACGTGCTGGACTTCTCGACGGAGGAAGCGTCGCTGGAGGAACTCTTCACCGCCTACACGGAGGGACGAGCATGAGCTGGCTGGCCGTCGCCGAGAAGGACTTTCGGGACGCCATCCGCTCGCGGCTGCTCATCGCGCTGACGGCGCTGTTCGCGCTCTTTGCGGTCGGTGCCTCCTACGTAGTCTCCGAAATCCAGCCGCCCCAGCAGGCGGCGCTGACCGGCGAGGTGACCACCGTCCTGCTCATCGTCGGCCTCGTGCAGGCGACGGCGGTGTTCATCCCCATCGTCGCCATCGCGGTGGCCTACCGGGCGCTGGCCGGCGAACGACAGAGCGGGAGCCTGAAGGTCCTGCTCTCGCTGCCGAACAGCCGCGCCGACGTGGTCTTCGGGAAGTTCGTCGGCCGATCGGGCGTCGTTACCGTCGCCCTCTTGGTCGGCTTCGCGCTCGGCCTCGTCGCCACGGCCGCGCTCGCCGAAGCCTTCTCCGCGCTCGAATACATCGTCTTCGTCGGCACCTCGCTGCTGTTCGCGTTCGTCTTCGTCTCCATCGCCGTTGGCGTCTCCGCCTTCACCTCGTCTACCTCGCGGGCCGCCTACGGCTCCTTCGGCATCTTCGTCGTCTTCCAGTTCCTCTGGGGCATCCTGACGCAAGGAATCATCTACGCGCTCAACGGCTTCTCCTTCGAGGGTATCGAGCAGGGAGACGCCCTCTCCGAACTCTTCCAGGTGCTGACCATCGTCGACCCGACGGCCGCCTACCAGCAGGCGACCAACTGGACGGTGCGACTGCTCGCCGAAAACCAGGAAGTCGAGGACGCCGCCGCGTTCTACCTCGAACCGTGGTTCGGCTTCGTCGTGATGGCGGTGTGGATTATCGTCCCGCTGGCTATCGGCTACTACCGGTTCGAATCCGCGGACCTCTGACCGCCGTTCCGCTCGGCGTTCACCCTCGAAGCCGCGTCGTCTTTCCCGCTCGGCGGGAATCCGAGTAATCTTCTTTTCCCTAGGTGCCCTGTATTAACTCGATATGTCCCGAAACCCATTCGACGAAATCGAGCGGATGTTCGACCGGATGAGCAACCGCCTCGAACCGTTCGACGAGGGCGCCTTTCAGGGGTCGGTCGCCGTCGACGTCAAGGAGACCGACGACGCCTACACCGTCACCGCGGACCTGCCGGGCTTCGACCGCGACGACATCGACGTCGAACTGGCGGGCGACCGCCTGACGCTCTCGGCGACCCACACCACCGAGACCGAACGCGAGGAGGGAGAGAGCGACGACGGGGGCCACTACCTCCGACGGGAGCGCCGCCAGCAGTCGGTCAGTCGGTCGGTTCGACTGCCCGAACCCGTCGACGAGGGCGCCACCGAGGCCGCATACCGCAACGGCGTCCTGACGGTCACGCTCCCGAAGGAGGCCGGGGGCGACTCGGGCCACGACATCCCCATCAACTGATACGCGTCCCTCGGCCGATACCCCCGTTCCTCTTTTATAAACATCACCGCTCCGAAGGACCGTCTGTCGACCGTCGAACGACCGTCTGACGAGTCGGCTATCGCGCCGCAGTCGTGCGATTACACTTTCACTCCGCATGGAGGGGTTTTATGAGGGTCCCGTCCCCCTAATCTGATGCACACGCTCCTTCCCCTTTGGCCCACCACCGCCGACGACGGTGCCGGCGGCCCGGAAGGCCTACCATTCAGCCACGAGTAGCCGTGGGTATGCTCGAGTTCGCCGACGTGGAAGCGGCCCGCGACGTCGTCGCGGAGACCGCCCGGGAGACTCCCCTCGAACACTCCAACACGTTCTCGAAGCGGACCGGTGCCGACGTGCACCTGAAACTGGAGAACTTCCAGCGCACCGGCTCCTTCAAGATTCGCGGCGCGACGAACAAGATCGCCCAGTTGAGCGAGGCCGAACGCGACCGCGGCGTCGTCACCGCCAGCGCCGGCAACCACGCACAGGGCGTCGCTCTCGCGGCGACGCGGGCGGGCGTCGATTCGACCATCGTCATGCCCGAGTACGCCCCCATCTCGAAGATAAACGCCACCCGCGAGTACGGCGCGGAGGTCGTCCTCCACGGCGTCGACTACGACGCCGCGGCCGAGAGGGCCCACGAAATCGAACGCGAGGAGGACCGCACCTACGTCCACGCCTTCGACGACCCCGCCGTCATGGCGGGTCAGGGCACCATCGGCCTCGAAATCGTCGACCAGTGTCCCGACGTCGACACCGTCGTCGTCCCCATCGGCGGCGGCGGCCTCATCTCCGGCATCGCCACCGCCGTCAAGGCCCAGACGGACACCCGCGTTATCGGCGTGCAGGCGGAGGGCGCCTCCAGCGTCGCCGCCTCCCTCGAGAAGGGCGAGGTCGTCGAACGCGATTCGGTCGATACCATCGCCGACGGCATCGCCACCCGCAGGGTCGGCGACCAGACCTTCGAGGTCATCAAGGAGCGCGTCGACGAGGTCGTCACCGTCACCGACCCCGAAATCGCCAACGCCGTCGTCTCGCTTCTGGAACGCTCGAAAACGCTGGTCGAGGGCGCCGGGGGCGTTCCGCTGGCGGCCGTCCTCGAGGAGCGCTTCGAGTACGAGGAGGGCGAAACCATCGTCCCCGCGCTCTGCGGCGGCAACATCGACCTCAACGTCCTCACCACCGTCATCCGCCGCGGCCTCGTCGAACGCGGTCGCTTCCTCCGGGTCCGGACCGTCCTCAAGGACCGCCCCGGCGCGCTGCAGGACCTAGTGGAACTGCTCGCGGAGAACCGCACCAACATCTACGCCATCGAGCACGACCGCGCCTCCAAGGACATCGCCATGAACGCCGCCGAGGTCGAACTCGACCTCGAAACCCGCGGTCACGAACACGCGCTGGAACTGCTGGACGCGATGGAGGCCGCCGGATACGAGGTCGAAGTGCTCGTCTGACGCCTGCCTTTCGAACGCGCTGACCTGCAGCCGCCCACTCACCGCTCACAGGTCCGCACGCGACTCATTTCGGTCGTTCGGGAAGCGTTCCGCGTAGTATGTTCACCATACTCGACAGTTGTCCAGAAATGATTCTCCAGCATCATGTTACTCAACACATATAAATACACCATAAATGATGCGGCAAATCACGGTATGACACGGTGTCACATCGTCAGCGTTATATACCTACTGTGAACTATGCACATGCATGGCACAGGACACGGCCACTGCGGAGACGATTTGCGACTGTGAGGTCATGGCGTCCGTGGACAGCGGCGACGACGGCGAGCGGCTCATCATCGCCGAACTTTGCCGAGAGGAGGCCTACCTCTCCATGTCCACGGAAGCCACAGTCGACGTAGACGACTGGCGATAACCGCGTGGCCGACGGGTGGGGACCCATTCGAACACGTAGCGACTGCCCCGGGACCGCCCTCGGGAGAACACCTTTTTGACCGCTGCCGTCATCCCTCCCAGTATGGATTATCAGCGCGTCGAGGGCGACCGGGAGTTCGTCGCCCGACTGGAACACGGACGGGATTGGCGCGAGCAGATCGAGGCCTTCGCCGACGCCGAGGGCATCGATGCGGCCTTCTTCTTCGGTCTCGGCGCGGTGCAGGACGCGACCGTCTTCTTCTACGACCAGGACGAACAGGAATACTACCCCGTCGAGTTCGACGAACCCTTCGAGGTGACGACCGCGCTGGGGAACATCTCGCATCTGGAGGGCGACCGCTTCGCACACACCCACGTCACCCTCTCCCGCGAGGACGGGTCGATGGTCGGCGGCCACCTCGATTCGGCGACTACCTTCGCCGGCGAACTCTACGTCCGGGAGTTCGACGCCCACCTCGAACGCGAGCACGACGAGACGACCGACCTCGACCTCTGGCCGCTGTAGATGCATCCCGACGACGAAGCGTACTTCGAACGGTTGGAAACCGGCCTCGACAAGGCACTGGACGTCGCCCGCGAGGCCCGACAGCGCGGCGGCGACCCCACCGAGGACGTCGAGATTCCCATCGCGAAGGACATGGCCGACCGTGTCGAGAACATCCTCGGCATCGACGGAGTCGCCGAGCGCGTCCGCGAGATGGAGGAAGACCCCGACCTCTCGCGTGAGGAGGCCGCCCTCGAACTCGCCGCGGACTTCGCCGACGGCAAGGTCGGCGACTACGACACCCGCGCCGGCAAGGTCGAAGGCGCGGTTCGGACAGCCGTCGCCCTCCTGACCGAGGGCGTCGTCGCCGCACCCATCGAGGGTATCGACCGCGTCGAACTGCTGGAGAACGACGACGGCACCGAGTTCATCAACATCTACTACGCCGGTCCCATCCGCTCTGCGGGCGGGACAGCACAGGCGCTGTCCGTGCTGGTGGCCGACTACACCCGGACGCTCATCGGTATCGACGAGTTCAAAGCCCGAAGCGACGAGGTCGAACGCTACGCCGAGGAGCTGGCCCTCTACGACAACGAGACGGGCCTGCAGTACTCCCCGAAGGACGCCGAGACGAAATTCATCGCCGAGAACATGCCCATCATGCTCGACGGCGAGGCGACCGGCGACGAGGAGGTTTCGGGCTTCCGCGACCTCGAACGCGTCGACACCAATAACGCCCGTGGCGGCATGTGTCTCGTGCTGGGTGAGGGTATCGCCCAGAAGGCGCCGAAGATTCAGCGGTACACCTCCCAACTCGACGAGGTCGACTGGCCGTGGTTACAAGACCTCATCGACGGCACCTACAAGAAGGACAAAGGCGGCGATTCGGCGGCCGAGGCGGACGACGAGGCCGAAACCGAGGTGGAAGATGCCGACGCTGAGGACGCGGATGACGAAGGCGAGGAGGAGTCGGAACCCGACGGCCCGCCGCGGCACGACCCGGCCACGAAGTTCCTCCGGGACCTCATCGCCGGCCGCCCCGTCTTCGGCCATCCATCCGAGGAGGGCGGCTTCCGCCTTCGCTACGGCCGGTCCCGGAATCACGGCTTCGCGACGGCGGGCGTCCATCCCGCGACGATGCATCTCGTCGACGACTTCCTCGCGACGGGCACCCAGATAAAGACCGAACGCCCCGGCAAGGCCGGCGGCGTCGTCCCCGTCGACTCGATGGAGGGCCCGACGGTCAAACTCGCCAACGGCGACGTCCGGCGCATCGACGACCCCGCGGAGGCCCTCGAAATCCGCAACGGCGTCGAGAAGATTCTGGATTTGGGCGAGTATCTCGTCAACTACGGCGAGTACGTCGAGAACAACCACCCGCTCTCCCCGGCCTCCTACACGCCGGAGTGGTGGAAAGGCGACCTCGATGCGGCGGGTGCGGACGTGCAGGCCCTCGAAGACTCCCCTCGCGTCGACCTCGAACACCCCGGCGCCGCACAGACGCTTGAATGGGTCGACGAATACGGCGCGCCGCTGCATCCCGAATACACCTACCTGTGGCACGATTTGGACATCGAGCGGTTCGAGAAACTGGCGGAGGCCGCAAGCGACGGGTATTGGGCCGAAGCAGACGGTGCTGCTGTGGCTCCTGCCGACACCGATTCCCCCGCCGAGCGCACGCTCGTCCTCCCACGGACCGAACCCGTCCGGGAAGCCCTGGAGGTCCTCATCGTCGAACACACCCAAGGCGAGGAGACGCTGACCGTTCCCGACGCCGTCCCCTTCGTCCAGTCGCTGGGGCTGACCGACGACCTCGAAAAACCGTGGGACAGCGACGACCTCTCCGAGGAGGCCCGCAACTGGGACGACGGCCACAACGCCGTCAAGGCGGTCAACGAGGTCGCACCCTTCGAGGTTCGCGAACGCGCGCCCACCCGCATCGGCTGTCGGATGGGCCGCCCCGAGAAATCCGAGAAACGCGACCTCTCGCCCGCCGTCCATACCCTCTTTCCCATCGGCGAGGCCGGCGGCTCCCAGCGGGACATCGCCGCCGCCGCGAAACACAGCGAGAACATGCAGGACACCCCCGGCCGAGTCGAGGTGGAGGTCGGCCGCCGGACCTGTCCCGACTGCGACACCGAAACCCACCGGGCGCGCTGTCCCGACTGCAACGCCGTCACCGACCCCCACTACGTCTGCTTCAGTTGCGACATCGACGTCGAACCCGACGAGGCCGGCCGCGCCATCTGTCCCCGGTGTGAATCCGAGGCCGAGGCTGTCCAGACGAAGACCATCGACGTCCACGAGGAGTACCGCAACGCCCTCAAGAACGTCGGCGAACGCGAGAACGCCTTCGACGTCCTGAAAGGCGTTCAGGGGCTTTCCTCGGAGCACAAGGTCCCCGAACCCATCGAGAAGGGCGTCCTCCGGGCCAAAAACGGCGTCTCGTCGTTCAAGGACGGCACCGTCCGCTACGACATGACCGACCTTCCCGTCACATCGGTTCGGGCCTCCGAACTCGACATCACCGTCGGCCAGTTGAAATCTCTCGGCTACGATGAGGACATCCACGGCGACCCGCTGACCCACGAGGACCAACTGGTCGAGTTGCGGGTTCAGGACGTCGTCCTCTCGAACGGCGCCGCCGAGCACATGATGCGGACCGCCGACTTCGTCGACGACCTCCTGGAGCAGTACTACGGCATGGACCGCTACTACGATATCGACGACCGCGACGAACTCGTCGGCGAGTTGGTCTTCGGGATGGCACCTCACACCTCCGCCGCAGTTGTCGGGAGGATTATAGGTTTTACCTCGGCGGCCGTAGGGTACGCTCATCCGTACTTTCACGCCGCAAAACGGCGGAATTGCTTCCACCCCGAAACGAAGGTCTGGTATCAGGACGCAGACGGTTGGCACTACGAGGAAATCGAATCCCTCGTCGAACCACGTCTGGAAAACCCTGAGACAGACGACTTCGGGACTCTCGTACAGGAACTCGACGGAGATGTGTACGTTCCGTCGATGAACGAAGACGGCGAACTCGTCTACAAGCCTGTCGAGGCCGTCTCGAAGCATGTCGCGCCGGAGCACTTGGTCCAAATCGAAACTCGGAGCGGACGTGAAATCGAGGTAACGCCGGACCACGAGATGCAGGTATACGATCCGGAATCCGATTCGTTCGTCGGAAAACACGCCTCCAACCTCTCCACCGAAGATTCGCTTGTCACCCCCCGCCATCTGGATGTCGTCTCTTCCGAGTCGACATCGTTCGACCTGTTGGCCGAATTCCTCGATACGGAGTCGGTTCCGACAGAACGACTGATGGTCGAAGGCCTATCGAAGGAGGAACTCTACGACACGTTCGAGGAACGACTCGCTGACGACTGGGAGGGTCGATTCTATCCCCTCAAAAGTACCGCCGACTACCTCGATCTCGGCAAGAAAACACTGAGTAATTATCTCTATCGTGAGCGAATCCCGGTCAAGCTCCTATTGGATGTTTTCGACGATGTAGACGACCTTCTCGAAACCCTACCCGACGATATCTCACTTGGCCTGCGTCGGGATTCTACGTCGATAGACCGAACTATCGATCTAAACGCTCGGGTTGCGACTCTCCTCGGTTATTACGCCGCTGAGGGCTTCGTTCGCGAGGAAGAAACCGGGAAAGGGACGATTCAGCAGACGACTCTCTGTGGAACCGAAGACGAGGTTCGCGACTTCTACCTCGACGTTCTCGAATCCGAGTTCGGCGTGAATCCCTACGTCGAGAACCACGCGAAGATCACGGCATCCGGACGGCTGCTTCGCGTCTTTTTCCAAGAAATCCTCGATGCCGGGACTGGAGCATCCGATAAGCGAGTACCCCAGCATGTACTTCGGGGCGAAAACGACATCGTGAGTGCGTACCTCAGTGGCTACTTCAGCGGCGACGGAAGCGTCGAAGACGGCCGCCTGGTCGTCAACGCGACAACCGTGAGTAAGGAACTGAAAGAGGATCTACTGGCGTTACTCACTCGACTCGGAATCAAGGCCCGGGTCGATATACAGGATCCGATCAACCTCAACGAAAAATTCCCAGACTACTACGATGCTGACGACCGAACAAAATCTGCGACACGATACGTATTCACTATCTCCTCAGAGGATACCGTCGCCTTCCACGAGAGAGTTGGATTCCACCTCACGAGGAAGCAAGAATCCCTCGCCAAGCAGATAGAGGACGTACCCGTCCGAAGTCGGAGAGTCTTCGACGGTGGTGCTGAGGATGCTCTTATCGAAGACATTGATACCGTCGAATACAAGCAAGCAGAAACGGACACAGTTTACTGCCTTACCGTCGCGGATACGCATTCTCTGGTCGCGAACGATCTCGCATCGCGGCAATGTGACGGTGACGAGGATTGCGTCATGCTTCTCATGGACGGTCTTCTCAACTTCTCGAAATCTTTCTTGCCGAACCAGCGCGGTGGTCGAATGGACGCGCCGCTGGTCATGTCCTCGCGCATCGACCCTGCGGAAATCGACGACGAGGCCCACAACATGGACATCGTCTCGGAGTATCCACGGGAGTTCTACGAGGTCACGCGCGAGATGGCCGACCCCGGCGAGGTCGAGGACCTCATCCAGATCGGCGAGGACACCCTCGGCACCGAAGACCAGTACCGCGGTTTCGAGCACACCCACGACACGGGCGATATCGCCCTCGGCCCGGACCTCTCGGCGTACAAGACGCTCGGGGACATGATGGAGAAGATGAACGCCCAGTTGGAACTCTCCCGCAAACTCCGCTCGGTCGACGAGACCGACGTCGCCGAGCGGGTCATCGAGTACCATTTCCTGCCGGACATCATCGGGAACCTCCGGGCCTTCTCCCGGCAGGAAACCCGATGTCTCGACTGCGGCGAGAAGTTCCGACGGGTGCCGCTGACCGGCGACTGCCGGGAGTGCGGTGGCCGCGTCAACCTCACCGTCCATCAGGGGTCGGTCAACAAGTACATCGACACCGCCATCATGGTCGCCGAGGAGTACGACTGCCGCGAGTACACGAAACAGCGCCTCAAGATACTGGACCGCGCCGTCGAATCCATCTTCGAGGACGATACGAACAAGCAGAGCGGGATTGCTGATTTCATGTGAGACCACTTTTTGCACGAGAACACGGGTCGCGCCCGCTTCGGGGCGCGACCCCGGTTCTCGGCAAAAACATGGTGAAAATATGCGCGCGTACTCCTTTCGCGCGGCTTCGCCGCGCTCCAGTCCGTGCGCGCTACCGGACGCTCGCTTCGCTCGCGTCCGGCGAACCGCCTCGGGGGCGTTTTTCAAACGCCCCGCTCGGCGGATGCTGACCCTGGTTTCCATGTCGCCCCGCTCCAGTAGCGTTCTTGCGCTGGCTACCTCAGCAAATATAAGCTGATGTCCGCGAGCGCCCGAAAGGCGCGAGCGGTTCCGCCGCGCCGACCGGAGGGAGCGCGGGACCGAGGCCTGACCGGAGGGAAGGCCGACGTGTCTTTTTCATCGAAGTTTTTGCCGGGGCGCCTGCGGCGCCCCGTGCAAAAAGTTCGGGGCAGAGAAGTTTTGAGTGATGGCGGCCGAGTAGGGGGTAGATGGAACGCGAGGAGTTGCAGGCCATCCCGGGCGTCGGCGCGAAGACCGCCGACCGGTTGGCCGAACTCGACGACACCGAGACCCTGCTGTCGGCCGGCGACGTGGCCGGCTTGGCGAAAGCGCCGGGCATCAGCGAGGGGCGGGCCGCCCGCATCGCTCGGGCGGCGATTCGCCACGACCACGACGATTCGGGCGATTTCCTGTCGACGCCGCGAGCGCGAGAACTCTACGAGTCGGCGCTCGGACTCTTGCAGGAGCGGGCGGTGACCGAATACGCCGAAAAGCGGCTGGAGACCTTCTATCCGAGCGCCACCGAATCCCGCATCGAGGAGGTACGGGCGTTCGCCCGGCAGGCGGTCGAGCGGGAGCCCAGCGACGAGGTGGTGGAGGCCCTCGGGGGCGTCGAACCCCTTGAACCGCCGCGAGACGTGCGGGTTCGGGACCGCTGTCTGGCGACGAACGACGCGGAGGCGTATTCGGCCGCTCGCGAGGCCGTCCCCGAGATGAGCGTCGAGTTGGTCGACGACGCACGCGGGATTGCGGACCTCGCGAGAGGGTATTCGACGGTCGTCGTCCTCGACGAGGAGTTCTCGGGCATCGACGTCGAGGGGGAGGTCCGGGTCGAGCCGGCGGCGCTGGAGGAGCCCGAACGGCTGGTTCCCGAGCGGACGCTGGCCTTCTTCGCGCGGAACCGGGACCGGCTGCGGGCGGCCGCGGCGGTCCATCGGGCCGCGGACCTCGATGCGCCCTGTGACGTCGAGGCGCTGGATGAGGCGCTGTCGCGACTCAACGAGGACGGCACCGTCGCCGGCGACGAGACGCTAGACAAACTGGAGGACGCCCTCGACGACCTCGATGCCGCCGTCTCGATGGCCGAGAACACGGCGAACGACCGGCTTCGGGAGGCCATCGAGGAACGCGACGTGACCATCGAAGGCGCCGATTTGCTGTCGCTGGTCGAGCGTGGGGCGGGCGTCGATTCGCTGCTGGACCGGGAACTGGCCGACGAGTACGCCGACGCCATCGACGCCGCACGGAATCACCTCGCCGACGCGCTCGGGTTGGACGACTACGAGTCGATGGCCCGGCAGGCCTTCGGCGACGACCCCACGTTTCCGGTCGAACACGACGAGCGCGTCGTCAGCCAGTTGCGCGAGGAGTTGAACGCCGAACGGGACCGCCGGGCCGCCGCGCTGAAACGCGAGTTGGCCGACGACCTCCGGGAGATGCGCGACCCCGCGGACGAACTGGTGGATGCCGCCCTCGAGTTGGACGTAGAACTTGCTATCGCCCGCTTCGCCCGCGATTTCGACTGCACGTTCCCGACCTTCGAGGGCCGCGGCTTCGAGATTCGGGGTGGGCGGTCGCCGCTTTTGGACGTGGATTTCGCGGCCGTCGAACCCGTCGACTACGGCGTCGAGGGTGTGGCGCTGCTGTCCGGTGTCAACAGCGGCGGGAAGACCTCGACGCTCGATTTGGTGGGGCTGGTCGTCGTGTTGGGACAGATGGGACTGCCCGTTCCAGCCGACGAGGCGCGACTGGAGCGTTTCGAGGCCCTGCACTATCAGGCGAAGACACAGGGGACGCTGGATGCCGGCGCCTTCGAGTCGACGCTTCGGGAGTTCGGGTCGCTCGTCGAGGGCGACCGGACGCGGCTCGTGTTGGTCGACGAGTTGGAATCGATTACCGAACCCGGCGCGAGCGCCGTAATCATCGCCGGGATTCTGGAGGCACTGGAGGAAAGCGCCTCGACGGCGGTGTTCGTCTCCCATCTGGCGGGCGAGATTCGGGAGGCCGCCGACGCCGACGTGACCGTCGACGGCATCGAAGCCGTCGGCTTGGAGGACGGTGAGTTGCGCGTCAACCGGTCGCCGGTCAAGAACCACCTCGCGCGGTCGACGCCGGAACTCATCGTCGAGAAACTCGCCGAAGAGGACGGCGACGCGCTCTACGACGAGTTACTGGAGAAGTTCGAGGCGACCCAGCAGGCCGAGTAATCGTTGCCGACCGGGGAAGAATTAAGTGTCACTCCGACGGCATGCAACCCGGGGGGACATGACACGAATCCTCAAGACGTCGGGCTTTATCGGCCTCGCCGTCATGATGTCAGTTGGACTGTATCAGAATTACTTGCACGTTGCCGGGGGAACCGTCGAACCCTGGATGGTCGGCGGTCACGCCCACCTCGGCGTCCTGTCGATACTGGCCATCGTCGTCGGCTTCGCCGTGCCCGCACTGAGCGTGGTCGGCCGGCTTCGACAGTCGGTGACGGCGCTTTTCGTCGCCGGACAGTGGGGCCTTCCCCTGACGGTCTGGATCGGACAGGGCGCAGAGATAATGGTCGTTCTACCGACCGCGTTCCTCTGGGGCGCCTGTCTCATCGTCGCGATGCTCATTCTCGCATGGCAGGCCGCGACGACCGACGCGGCCGCGAATAGCCCGGCCACGAGCGCCGGCACGCCCGTCGACGACTGATTTATTAGGCGGCCGCCATACCGAGGCCTTCCGCGGCGTGTTCGCCCGAAGGCTTAACACCCGCGCCAGCGTGGTGAAAGTGAAATGGCGGACGACGACATGCTCTCGTGGGACGAATCCGTGTTCCGCGACGAGCACGTCCTCGAACTCGATTACCTGCCGGAGGCGTTCCTCCATCGTGACGAGCAGATGGAGACGCTCAAATACGCCCTCCGGCCGGCAGTCCGCGGCTCCCGCCCGCTGAACGTGATGGCACGGGGACCGCCGGGAACCGGGAAGACCACGGCGGTCCAGAAGCTCTTCGACGAGTTGGCCAGCGTCAGCGACGTCGACGTGGTCCGGGTGAACTGTCAGGTTGATTCGACCCGGTATGCCGTCTTCTCGCGGCTCTTCGAGGGGCTGTTCGAATACGAACCGCCGACCTCCGGCATCTCGTTCAAGAAGCTCTTCGGCCAGATTACCGACCGCCTCGTCGAGGAGGACGAGGTCCTCATCGTCGCGCTGGACGACGTGAACTACCTCTTCTACGAGGACGAAGCCTCGGATACCCTCTATTCGCTGCTTCGGGCCCACGAGGCCCATTCGGGGGCGAAAATCGGCGTCATCGTCGTCTCCTCGGACCTCGATTTGAACGTCATCGAGGAACTCGACAGCCGCGTCCAGTCCGTGTTCCGACCCGAGGAGGTCTACTTCGACGCCTACGGCGAGCGGGAAATCGTCGACATCCTCCAGGAACGCGTCAAGCGCGGTTTCCGCGAGGAGGCCGTCGGCCCGCACGTCCTGGACCGGGTGGCCGAACACACCGCCGACAGCGGTGGCGACCTCCGGGTCGGCATCGACCTGCTCCGGCGGGCCGGCCTCAACGCCGAGATGCGCGGAGCGACGGAGGTGAACACCGACGACGTCGACGAAGCCTACGAGAAGGCCAAGTACGTCCACCTCTCTCGGCACCTCCGTGGCCTGTCGGAGTCGGAGGCCGCACTCGTCCGCGTCTTGGCCGACCACGACGGCAAGCGCGCCGGCGACGTCTTCGACGTCTTCAGCGAGGAGACAGACCTCGGCTACACCCGCTATTCCGAGATTATCAACAAACTCGAACAGTTGGGCCTCATCGACGCCGAATACAGCAGCGTCGAGGGGCGTGGTCGGTCTCGAACCCTGTCACTTTCGTACGATTCCGACGCGGTGCTGGACCGGCTTGACGGATAGCTCGACGCGAAAACGTGGGGGAAGGAGAGACGGGAAAGAAACGGGACGGAGAGGGGGTGTGGAGAGAGGGAGGAGACGAAAGAGAGGGATTCGGACTATCGCTCGCTTGGGTCCTCGCCCATCCACTGCTCGGGCACCTGAATCACGTATCGGCCGTTCTCCTGCAGGGCGATGATGTACTCCTCGCGGTCGTACAGTTCCATCAGGTTGAGTTCGTACTGGCCGGGTTCGACGATCTTGATGGATTCGAACTGGTCGTTGAGCTGCTCGCGCAGTTCCGCGATGTCCGGCTGCTCGTCGTCAGGTTCGCTGACGACGCGGCCGTCGACGTCGGGTTCGGGACTGCCCGCTTTGGCTTCGGCCGATTCCAGTCCGGAGGAGCCGGCTACCGTCTCGGTGGCCGTCTCGTCGGCTTCGGGGAGTTCCTCCTCGGGAACCACGTCACTACGCGCGCTCGCCTGCGCGAGATCCTCGTCGGACTCCTCCATCGACGACCGCCGGGCATCGGCGTCGATAATCTCGCCGTCGTCGAGGCCCCCCGTTTCGGGTCCGTCGGGGTCGGCATCGTCACCCGACTCGCTCGGCCACGCGGCGTTCGGGTTCGGACCGGTATCGGCTGTCGCGTCGGCGTCGTCGGAAGCAGCCGACGTATCACCGCTGGGGGCTTCCACACTCGAAACGGCGGCCTCCGGGTCGGGAGCCGACTCGGGGTCGGTGGGCGAGCGCTGGTCGGCAGGCGTCGCCGTGGATGAGTCGGTCGACGTCGAGGACTCCTCCGGGGGCGTGTCGGGGCCGGAGCCGACGAGGTCGCGCATCTTCGTCGTCGCCCGTCCGACTGTCTCGGCGACCGACGAGGTGTCGGGGTCCGGCGGCGACGGTGCGTCCGACTCCGCCGATTCCGCAGGCTCGTCGGGCAGGTCTTCCTCCGAGGGGCGGAACTGGAACTTGTTGCCGCCACACTCGGGACAGCCCGAGAGCATCTCCTTCGAGCCGTCCGCGAACGTGTGGCCGCAGCCAGTACACTGATGTGGCATGGTGGTTGTGAACGGGCGTACGCCCGGGATTATCTGCGCTTGATGAGCGTGCTGATGAGCGTCTCGTCCTTGTGGAGCGTCTCGATGCGGTTGGCCGGACCGATGACCGTCAGCTTGTTCGAGTCGCTGTCGTCCTTGCCCATGATGCGGCCGAGGAAGCCGTTATCGCTGGTCTCCTCACCGGGGTAGGTCTCGATTTCGATGCCCGTGAACCCGTCGGGGTTGATTTCGGACATCGTCACCTCGATGAGTTTGGACTCCTCTTCGGGGTCGAGACCCGATTCGAGGATGACGATGTTGCCGTCGTGGACGCCATCGAGGATGAGACGGATCTTCTCCATCGTCCGCATCCCCTCCATCCGGTCGGCGCTGATCATGTCGATCTGGATGCCGTCGGCGAGTCCGTCGTCGCCGTCGTCGCCGTTTGTGGTCACTTCAGGCATGGTATCACCCGAAGTACTCCGCGATTTTGTCGTAGACTTCGTCCATGTTGTCTCCTTCGAGCGCCGACAGCGGAACGGTTTCGTGCTGGGGGAACGCGTTGCTGATGCGCTGAACGTTGGCGTCCTCGAGGTCGATCTTGTTCGCGAAGATGAGGACCGGCAGGTTCTGGCTCTCGATGATGCCGATGAGCATCGTGTTGACCTGCGTGAACGGGTCCTCGGTCGCATCGAGAACGTAGATGACGCCGTCGACGTCCTCGCGGAGCCAGTGCATCGCCTCGGCGACGCCCTCCGTCGCCTCACGGGAGCGCCGGACGGCGTCTTCCTTCTCGATGTCGTGGTCGAGGAACTCCTTGTAGTCGACCTTCGTGGTAACCCCCGGCGTGTCGACCACGTCGATAGTGACGGACTTGCCGTTGCGCTTTATTTCGACGTTTTCCTTCCGACGTGCCCGCCGCGTTTCGTGTGGCACGTGGCTCTCCGGGCCGACGGCGTCGCCGGTCCAGTCGCGAGCGATACGATTGGCGAGCGTCGTCTTGCCCGCGTTCGGGGGGCCGTAGATGCCGATTCGCTTCGGCTCGCTCCCCGAGAAGAGGGCCGACGACGCGCGCGAGATACTCGATTTGAGTTCGGTTAGCAGTCCCATCTCATCCTCCCGCGGCCCCGATTTCGAGTCGAAATCGGAGTCGCTCTGCACGTACTACCATACCGCATTTACTTAACTGTGTGTCAGACAAACATCACGGAGTGAACACGTGCCGCCGGGTTCCAGCCGAACTGGGCGGGTGACGTATTAGTAAACTCTCGCGCCTGCGCGTGTAGGTCTGTCATCGTGGTCGGTTAGATGAAGAAGCGGAGAAGAACTCGAATGGAGGGGATTCAGTTAGGAATCGAACGACCGAGTCCACGGGAAACGATAGTGGTGCAAAACTCCGAAGTACCCCTCCACCGTCGGGTGTCGTATCGGGAGTTCGGTTCCCCGACTGGTGTTCCGACAAACCCAGTCAAATCGACGAACTGGGCGAAAGTGCGAATCGGGGCACGAATTAGGAGCCGTCGGATTGAACCCGCTGAGTTAGGGTGACTCGATGGGACCTGCTCAATCGACGGTGAATTGGGAGGCGAACCGAAGGGGGAATGCCCCCCACCCCTTCGTTTCGAGTGGAACGCGTCGGAGGGGTGTGGTGGGGTTCGCGGAAGGCGGTCGTTTCGTCGGGATTGCTCCACGAAATATAGGAATATCTAGACTAGCGTTCGGTAACTGCCGAAACATCTAGTTATACTAGAAACAAAACCAATCAATAAAATCTATTTCCTTCTAGTGCGGCTTTGGTTTTACTACCAACTGTATAAGCGTTACTATACTAGACGGTCACTTTCACCTCCGACACCCCCACCCGCCTTTTCGCCACTCCACCCGAAACGAAGGGGTGTGGGGGTACTCCCCTCCGCTTCCCGTGCATCAACTGGAACCCGACTTCCCACGAGTTTCGGGACCCGTGATGCCGACTGGTTCGGGTTATCGCTGGCAGCTCCTCGCGACCGAGCCAGTGGACCCCTCGATCTACTGCTCAGTACCCTCTCGTCGAGCGGTGGCTGACCCATTAGCGAACAGCCGTCATGGGACGGTTCAACACTCAGTAACCCGGGTAATCCGGCTGCTATCCTTCGATTTCCTGTCTATCACCGCAACGCTTATTACGATAATGCACCATCGGTTCCTCTGCATCAACTGGACGACCGGTTTCAAACGGATTCGAGGTAACGGGTCCCTACCGACTGTCTTCGACCCGTTCGGTCGTCGCGCGGTGGGTCTCCACGTGAAACGGAGGGGTATATGAACGAATGACGGACGGTAATTCACCCGCGGATATGAACGACGAATCGAACGCCAGTACGGACGCCACCGGCGACAGCTACGACGCCGCCTCCGAGGACGGCGGTTCGGACCTGGACGAGTCGGAGCGCGACGAGGCGGATGGCCCGCCGTCGACTGACGAATCGACGGCCCCGATAGACCCGGCCGAAGCCGAGGACACCGAGGGGAGTTCCGGCGGCGAACAGTCCGGTGATACGAGTACTGATATTGGCTCGCAGTCTGCTGATTCTCCAGTCGAAACGGAGGGGTCTTCGTCGGCAGCGGGGACGTCGGACCGCGAGATAGCGACCGCCGAGACGCCGGAAGTGGACGAAACCGCCGACGCGCTCGTGGAAAGCGATACGCCTGCCGGTACCAACGTCGATGGCTTCTCCGGCGACGTCGACCTCGAGGACCTCGACCTCGATACCGAATCCGAGGGCGAGACGGATGAGGCCTCTCGGGGCCTCTTCGACGACCTCCTCGAAGGCGAGCCGATATTCGAGAACAAGGAGGTTCTTCGCCCGTCCTACACGCCGCACAAACTCCCCCACCGCGAGGAGCAGATCAACAACATGGCGACCATCCTCGTGACGGCGCTCCGGGGCGATACCCCCTCGAACATCCTCATCTACGGCAAGACCGGGACCGGAAAAACGGCGAGCGCGAAGTTCGTCTCCGAGGAACTGGAGACGACCTCCCAGAAGTACGAGGTCCCCTGTGAGGTCGAGTACATCAACTGCGAGGTGACCGACACCCAGTATCGCGTGCTCGCGCAACTCGCGAACAAGTTCATCGACAAGAACAAGGAGTACATCGAAGAGCGCCTCGACGACCTCAGCACCCTTCGAGACGAGGCCGCCGAGGACCCCGAGGTCCTCGCAGACAGCGAGTTCGACAACGTCGCCGAGGTCGAGGCCGAAATCGGCGACCTCGAAGACGACCTCGAGGAGTTCGAACCCGTCCCCATGACGGGGTGGCCGACCGACCGCGTCTACCAGACCTTCTTCGACGCCGTCGACTACCACGAGCGCGTGGTCGTCATCATGCTCGACGAGATTGACAAACTCGTCGAGAAATCGGGCGACGACACCCTCTATAACCTCTCGCGGATGAACTCGGAACTCGACAACTCCCGGGTCTCCATCATGGGCATCTCCAACGACCTGAAGTTCACCGACTTCCTCGACCCCCGCGTCAAATCCAGCCTCGGCGAGGAGGAAATCGTCTTCCCGCCCTACGACGCCACCCAACTCCGCGATATCCTCCAGCACCGCTCGGAAATCGCCTTCAAATCCGACACGCTCTCGGAGGACGTCATCCCCCTCTGTGCCGCCTTCGCCGCCCAGGAACACGGCGACGCCCGCCGGGCGCTCGACCTCCTTCGGACGGCCGGCGAACTCGCCGAACGCGACCGCACCGAAACCGTCGACGAAAAGCACGTCCGCCACGCTCAGGAGAAGATCGAACTCGACCGCGTGGTCGAGGTCGTCCGCACCCTCCCCACCCAGTCGAAACTCGTCCTCTATGCCATCATCCTCCTCGAGAAGAACGGCGTCCACAACATCAACACCGGCGAGGTGTTCAACATCTACAAGCGCCTCGCCCAGGAAATCGATGCCGACGTTCTCACCCAACGGCGGGTCACCGACCTCATCAGCGAACTCGACATGCTCGGCATCGTCAACGCCGTCGTCGTCTCCAAGGGCCGCTACGGCCGCACCAAGGAAATCAGCCTTTCCGTCCCCCTCGACGAAACCGAGGCCGTCCTCCTCTCCGATTCGCGGGTCGGCGAAGTCGAGGACGCACAACCGTTCGTGCAGGCTCGTTTCGATTGAAACTTTTTACACGGCGCGGCGAAGCCGCGCCGGCAAAAACTTTCATGAAAAAGACACGGCGGGCCTCCTTACAGTCGGCCCTTGGTCCCGCGCTCCCTGCGGTCGCGCGGCGAACCGCTTCGAAGGGGTTCTTCGAACCCCCTCTCGCGGATGCAATCTTCATTTTTTGTCTTACTGGCCGAACCTCGGTGGACACTCGCCTTACCACCGATTTTCTGCCTATAAATACTGTCTATCCTTGCTAACCCCTCCGTTTCACATGGAGAACGTTACGCATCCGCAGGGACGACGGCCTCGGCTTCGATTTCGACGACGTACTCGGGGCCGATGAGCCCGGAGACTTCGACCATCGTCGCGGCGGGACGAATCTCGCCGAAGAACTCCCCGTGAACCTCGCCGATGGTCTCCCAGTCGTCGGCGTCGGTGACGTACATGCGCGTGCGAACGACGTCTTCGAGGGCTGCGCCGGCCTCTTCGAGCGCGTCCCGGATGATTTCGAGTGCGCGACGGGTCTGGACTTCCGGGTCGCCCGGCGCGACCGGGTTTCCGTCGTCGTCAGTCGCCGTCGTCCCCGACACGAGGACGCGATTCCCCACGCGGATTGCTCGCGAGTAGCCGACCTTCGGCTCCCATTCGGTTCCAGTCGAAACGCGGCGGCGGTCCATATCCCGGCCTCTGCGGGCCGGCACATAATTCCGCCGTCGCGACCGAACTGGAAGCCTTTAAACGCCCTCCGGCGGAACTCCGAGATATGAGTCAGGCCACCAAAGTCGTGCTCGGGACCATCGGCGTATCGGCCGTTCTCGCCGTCGTCCTGCTCGGCGCCATCATCGCGGGCTGATGTTCGACCGCCGAGAGCTGTCGGGCGACCTCGCCGCGGTGCGTGACGAATACGCCCCGGACGCGCTCGTCCTCGACAGCGAGGGCGATTTCGGGACGTTGCCGCCCTCGGTCGCCGAGAACCTGCTGGCGGTCGTCGACGGCATCGACCCGCTTTCCTATCCCGAGTCGTGGGTCCCGGCGGACGCACCCGAAACACTCCATCGCATCGCCAGCGACGAGTTCACCGTCGGCGCGCCCGGCGACGGCGGCGTCGCGTGGACCCGACAGACCACTCCGCCGACCGTGTTCGTCAAACCACGCCTCGAAGGCTCGCCGGCGGGCTTTATCGACTTCCTCGTCGCCGAGGCGCTGGTCGAGATCGGAACCGACCTCCCGGAACACTTCCTCGGCTTCTTCGAGGAGGGCTACGCCGACCTCTCGGAAGCGGTCCCGCTCGGGTCGGCCGACACTTACCAACTCGCGGCGGCGCTGTTCGACGCCTACGTCGGCCTCCATACGCGCGAGACGTTCGCGGCGTGGGGCGGCGAATACGACCGACTCCACGACGAGTGGGTCGACGCCGGCGAACGGCTGGAACCGCGACTGTCGGGACTTTCCTCGGATGTCGCGTCGGGCCGGACCGGCTTTCCCGACGCCGCGGAACTCGCCTGTGCGACCGTGAAACACGACGTCGAGGTCCCGAAACCGTTCGACGCGCTGGATTCGGCGGCCTACAAGGAACATGGCGCGGCTTTCGCGGTCCGGTGGGCCGAACGGACCTTCGAGGCATTGGAGTAGAAAGGGCGGCCCTGCGGCTTACTGATACGCTTGCAGACCGGTGAGGTCCTCGCCGAGGATGAGGGTGTGGATGTCGTGGGTGCCCTCGTAGGTGTAGACGGTTTCGAGGTTGGTCATGTGGCGCATCGGCGAGTAGTCCGCCGTAATGCCGTTGCCGCCGAGCATCTCGCGGGCGATACGCGACTGGTTGCGGGCCATGCGGACGTTGTTGCGTTTGGCCATCGAGACGTGCTGGGGGCGCATGTCGCCGCGCTCTTTGAGGTCCGCAAGCCGGTGGGCCAGCAGTTGGGCCAGCGTAATCTGGGTGGCCATCTCGGCGAGTTTGTCCTGCTGAAGCTGGAAGCGACCGATGGGCCCACCGAACTGCTCGCGGTCGGTGGCGTACTGTCGGGCCGTCTCGAAGCAGTCACGCGCGGCGCCGATGGCGCCCCAGGCGATGCCGTAGCGGGCCTGCGTGAGACACGACAGCGGGCCGCCCATCCCTTCGATGCCCGGTAGGACGTCGTCTTCGTTGACGCGGACGTCGTTCAAGGCAATCTCGCCCGTAATCGAGGCGCGAAGCGAGAGCTTTTCGTCGATTTTGTTGGTCGTGACGCCGTCTTTGTCGGTATCGACGAGGAAGCCGCGAACTGTGTCGTCGTCCGAGCGGTCCTTGGCCCAGACGATGGCCACATCCGAAATCGGAGAGTTCGTGATCCACGTCTTAGCGCCGTTGAGGACGTACTCGTCGCCGTCTTTCTCGGCGTGGGTTTCCATCGCGGAGGGGTTCGAGCCGTGTTCGGGTTCGGTGAGGCCGAAACAGCCGACCTTCTCGCCCGCGCCGAGGTCCCAGAGGTATTCTTCCTTCTGTTCTTCGGAGCCGTAGGCGTGAATCGGGTACATGACCAAGGCGCCCTGCACGGAGGCCATCGAGCGGAGGCCGGAGTCGCCGGCCTCCAACTCCTGCATCAGGAGGCCGTAGGCTTTCTCGCTGAGGTTCGGCAGGCCGTAGCCGTCGAGGTTGGGCGCGTAGAAGCCGAGTTCGCCCATCTCGGGAATCAGGTCCGTGGGGAAGGTGCCCTCGATCCAGTGGTCGCCGACGTCGGGCTTGAACTTCTCCTCGACGAAGTCCCGGGCGGTGTCCCGGACCATGCGCTCTTCCTCGTTGAGGTCCCCTTCGAGACCCACGTAGTCTAGCATATGCGTCCCATAGGGAGAGGTACACAAAAACTATCCCAAACAGGTCACGTGTTGGGATGCGGCGGGAGGGTCGGTCGAGCGGTCGGACGGGGCTACCGGACACATTCGACAGGCCGAAAAGGCAGACCACCGGAGAGGGGCGTATGGAGTCGGTTCGACGGAGCCTCCACGCGGGCGGCCTCATCGTCACGGTCGGTCTCATCGCGTGGGCCAGCGGCTACCCGGCGCTGTTCCCCAGCCTCGGGCCGACGGCCTACGTCCTCGCGTTGGGCGCCGAAAAGGAGACGAACGTCTCGCGCGTCGTCGGCGGGCACGTCATCGGCGTCCTCGCGGGCCTGCTCGCCTATCACGCGCTCGCGACGGGGCTCGTCGCCACCGACCCCGCACCCGCCTTCTCGCTTTCGGGGCTCCGCATCGCCGTCGCGGGCGTCGTCTCGGTCGGGCTGACGACGTGGGCGATGCTCGCGACCGACCTCCGGCACGCGCCCGCGTGTGCGACGACGCTCATCGTCTCCTTGGGCCTGCTGTCGACGCCCTTCGAGGGTGCAGTCATCGTCGGCTCGGTCGTCGCGCTGGTCGGCGCCGAGCAACTGCTGCTGTGGGCCGACCGCCGATTCGGCCGGGGAATCTAATCGTCGGCGGGCGCGGCCCGCCCTCGCCGAACGGTCCGACAGAAGTTATCGAAGACGTTCTTGGCCGGCCGAGCGTCGTCGTAGGCCTCGTCCGTAATCCCCGCACAGACCGACTCGATGCGCTCCTCGGGGAGGTGGTCCTTCCCGCGGACGACGTCCTCGGCGGTTTCCGGGTCGTACTCGGGGTGGGACTGGAGGCCGTAGACGTTCCCGTGGCGGAAGCCGTGAATCCCGTAGTCGTTTTCGGCGATTAGCTCGGCGTCCGCCGGCAGTTCCGTTACGGCATCCGAGTGGGTCGTGAAAACGGTAAAGGCCTCGGGGACGCCATCGAAGATGTCCGCGCCCGAGTGTCGGACCGTCCGGTAGCCGAGTTCGTACTCGCCCATCGGTTCGACGGTGCCGCCGAGCGCGTCGGCGAGCAACTGGTGGCCCCAACAGACCCCGAGTGCCGGGAGCCCACAGTCGAGGGCGTCCCGAACGAAGGCGCGCGTCTCGTCGATCCACGGTTCGTCCCAGTAGACCGAGGCCCGAGAGCCAGTGACGACGAGGCCGTCGAAGGCCTCGTGGTCCGGGAACTCCCGGTCGACGACGTCGAACCGAGCCACGTCGGCGTCGAGTTCCCGACAGAAGTTCCGTGGCGTGTTCGGGTCGTCGTGGGAGGCGTCCAACAGCGCGATTCGGGGTCGCATCGAGCGTGGCTACCGCCTCCATACTTAAAAAGCGGGCGTCAGCGGGAACGCTCGCGGCGGTCTATGACGCCCTCGAAACGGCCGAACGGCCGCTCAGACGCCGGTAGCGTCGCTTTCCTCGACGAACTCGGCTATCGCGTCCGTCACAGCCGCCGAGTGCTCGACGAAACACCATCGCTTCCCCTCAACGGCCTCGAAGCGCCCGCGCGGCAGGTCCGCCGCCAGTTCCTCGCCGACCGACAGCGGGACGACGGGGTCGTCGACGCCGTGGCACACCAGCGTCGGCAGGCCGACCTCGTAAATCGGGCCGGCATCGAACCCCATCGCGGCGTCGATGTGGCCGGTGCGCGCGTCGCCGACGGCGTCCTCGTCTTTGCGCCATTTCACGATGTCGTCAGTGAGTCCGGTCTCCGCGAGGAACCGCTCGGTGAAGGCGAGACTGAGCGATTGGCGGATGCGCGTTGGGTCCGACGGGTGGAGGCCCGTCAGCGCGTCGGCATCGATGGCATCTCCCGTCGGTGGGACGCCGAACAGCGTCAGCGAGCGCGCGCGACTGTATTCACGGGCGTACCGAAGGGCGACCATCCCGCCGAGGCCGGCGCCGACGACGTGGGCGTTCCTGACGTCGGCGTCCCGCAACACGGCTTCGAGGTCCGCCGCCAGTCGGTCGACCGTATACGGGCCGTCGCTGTCGGAGCCGTCGGTTCCCCGCTGAGCGTAGACGACCGTCCGATGGGTGCCCGCCAATCCCGGCGCCTGCCAGCCCCACAGCCACGGTCCCGTCGCCGTGTCCGGGACGAAGACGACCGTCGGCCGGTCGGGGTCGCCCTCCGTTTCGTACTGGATGGTCGTTCCGTCGGTCGTCACCGTGGGCATGGGAGGTTGTTCGGTCGGGTGGCGTATGCGCGTTTTGGGTCTCTGATACGAACTGTCGTCCCGGATTGCCAACGCCCCAAACACCGTTACGGTGGCCGCCGAAGGCCGGAATATGAACCCGGAAGCCCTGCGTGCTGACATCCCCGCCTGCGACGACTGTGTCTACTTAAATACCGGTGCGAGCGGGCCGAGTCCCGAGCGCGTCGTCGAGGCCGTCGACGCCGCCCAGCGACGCCAGGAGTTCGAGGCCTGTTCGGTCGGCCACTACGAGGCCGACGCCGAGTTGCGCGAGGCGGCCCGCGAGACGCTGGCCGGCCATCTCGGCTGTCGGCCGACCGATATCGCGCTGGTCGCCTCGACGGGCGACGGCATCAGTCGCGTCGCCAACGCCGTCGACTGGCAGGCCGGCGACCGGGTCGTGCGGACCGACTTCGAACACCCCTCGGGCGTGTTGCCGTGGCGACGCCTCGCCGACCAAGGTGTCGAGGTCGTCACCCTGCCGTGTCCCGACGGCCGCCTGCCGATGGACGCGTACAAGGAGGCCGTCGCCGAGGCGAAACTGGTCTGTCTCAGTTCCGAGAGTTGGCTCCACGGGACGCGCCTGCCGGTCGCGGAGGCGGTCGATATCGCCCACGACGCGGGCGCGCTGGTGGTCGTCGACGCCGTCCAGTCGGTCGGCCAACATTCGGTCGACGTCCGCGAATGGGGCGCCGACGCGGTCTGTGCCTCGGGCCACAAGTGGATGCTCGGGCCGTGGGGCGCCGGCTACCTCTACGTCCGGCCGGAGTCGCTGTCGTCGTTCGAACCGCGTCACATCGGCTACCGGAGCACCGTCGACCCGACCGGCGAGGGTCTGGAGTTCCACCCCGACGCCCGCCGCTTCGAGGTGTCGACGGCCGCGGTCGCGCCGTATGCCGGGCTTATCGAGGCTATCGAGACGCTGGAGGATATCGGAATGGGCCGAATCGAGGAGCGCATCGAGCGACTGACCGACCGCCTCAAGGACGGACTGGGCGAGCGGTGTCTCTCGCCGGCCGACTACGAGTCGGGACTGGTCGCCTTCGATGTCGAGGGCGATGCCGAGGCGTTCGTCGAGGCCGCCGACGCCGAGGGCGTCGTCGTCCGGCCCTTGCCTTCGGGTGCGGTGCGGGCGTCGGTCCACGCGTTCAACACGGCCGAAGACGTCGACGCGTTGCTGTCGCTCTGCTGATTCTCGAAATTCGGCGTTTTCGGCCCCGAGGCGGCCGCCTGTGCGATACGTGTTGCCACACTATTATTATGTGTGTGTGGTCCAACGGTTCCTATATGCCGGAATGCCAGAACTGTGGCGCGTTCGTGACGGCAGCGTACGCTCGGGTTTTCACGCCGAACGGAATCGAGAATCCGCGCGTCTGCCCGCAGTGCGAAGACAAGATTCGAGACGGGTCGGACGTTCGCGAGGCGCGCTCGACGCGTCGTACGTGACTGGCCTCGATTTCTAACTACCCTTCCTGCCCGGCGGTTATCGGGCGTTTTCCACCAACTCCCGCGCAGTCTCCAGTAGCGCCTCGGCCGCCTCGGCCTCGCGGGCCTCCGCGGTCACCCGAACCAGTGGCTGCGTCCCGCTGGCGCGAATCAGGAACCACCCATCGTCGGTGCTGACCCGGACGCCATCCAGCGTTTCGACCGACTCGTAGTCGGCCAGCACGCGCTCCTCGACGGCGGCCATCACTCGTTCCTTCTCGTCGGTTTCGACGTTCGCCCGCCGGATTGGATAGCTCGGAATCGCCTCGATGCGGGATTCGAGCGGTTCGTCTGCTGCCAGCGCGGCGACCCGAACGGCCGCCAGCGGGCCGTCGGGACACAGCGTCGCCTCGGGCCAAATCCACGCGCCGGAGGGCTCGCCGCCGAAGGCCACGTCCGGTTGGGTCGCCGCCTCGGCCACGTAGACGTCGCCGACGGGCGTCCGAGTCACGTCGACGCCGCGCTCGGCGAGGAAGTCCTCGACGGCAAGGCTCGTATCCACGGGAATCGCCACGCGCTCGCCCGATTCGGCCGCGTCGGCCGCAAAGAGCGCCAGCAGGGTGTCGCCGGCGAGGTAGGTGCCGTCGCCCGCGACCGCGCGCATCCGGTCGGCGTCGCCGTCGTGGGCGATACCGAGGTCGTAGTCGCCCTCGCCGACCAGCGTCGCGAGGGCCTCGCAGTTCTCGGCGGTCGGTTCGGATGGCCGGCCCGGAAAGCGGCCGTCCGGTTGGGCGTTCAGCGTCTCGACGTCACAGCCCAACTCGACGAGCGCGTCGACGGTGACGCCGCCAGCCCCGTTGCCGATATCCACAACGATTGAGCGGTCGAGCGACCCGTCGACCGTATCGACCAGCGCCTCGACGTGGCGCTCTGCGGCCTCGGCGCTCGTCCGGTCGCCCAGCGCGTTCCACGCTTCGAGGTCGGGGTCGTCGGTCCGGATACGCTCGGTGATGCGCTGGCGGCCGACCTCGTCGTAGGCCTGTCCCGAGGGTTGCCAGAGCTTGATGCCGTTGTCCTCGGGCGGGTTGTGGCTCGCGGTCACCGAGACGCCGGCGTCGGCGCCCTCCCACACGACCGCGCGGCCGACCGTCGGCGTCGCCGCGAGGCCGAGGTCCAGTACGTCGGTGCCGGTCTCCCGGAGGCCCGCCGCGAGCGCGTCGGTCAACAACTCGCCGCTCTCGCGGGGGTCGCGGCCGACCACGACGCGGTCGGTTTCGGCGCCCAGCGCGCGGCCGACCCGAAGCGCGAGGTCGGCGGTCACCTCGTCACCGACCGGTCCCCTGATGCCGCTCGTTCCGAACATATCCCGAGAGTCGGCGGCCGCCATGAAAACGATATCCGTCCCGTGTGGGGCCTATCCGTCGGGCGACCACTCGCAGGCATCACCGTAGGTGAGTTCGGCCTCGTCGATGTGGGAATCGAGACAGGCGTAGTTGCAGAAGGCGCCGGCCTCGACGCGCTCGCCGTCCCGCGTCTCCTCGACGAAGACGGGGTCGTACGTCGAGAGGTCGCTCCCGCAGTAGGTACACTTCATGGTCGTCCGTCAGCCTCGGTACCGCAAGGGCTTTTCCTGTATCGACGCGAGACGCGCACATGAAACGAACCGGCGGGACGGACGAACAGAAGCGCCGGGCCGGCGAAAGCGCCGCCGACGCCGTTGACGACGGGACCGTCGTCGGCCTCGGGACGGGGTCGACGGCCGCCACGGCCATCCGCGAGTTGGGTCGACGCGTCGATTCGGGCCTCGACATCCGGGGGATTCCGACCTCCTACGAGTCCCGGCAGGCGGCCCGCGAGGCCGGGATTCCGCTCGTCTCACTGGCGGAGGCGACGCCCGATATCGCCATCGACGGCGCCGACCAGGTGGCCGGCTTCGACCTTATAAAGGGCGGCGGCGCGGCCCACGCTCGCGAGAAACTGGTCGACGCCGCGGCCGACCGCTTTCTGGTGGTGGCCGACGGGACGAAACTGGCGGCGACGCTGGACGCTCCGGTGCCCATCGAGGTGTTGCCCGACGCCGAACCCGTGGTCTCGGCGGACCTCGAAACCCTCGGCGGGTCGCCGACGCTTCGGGACGCCGAACGCAAGGACGGCCCCGTCGTCACCGACAACGGCAACCTCGTCGTCGACTGCGAGTTCGGCGCGATAGCCGACCCGGCGGCGCTGGCTGCGGACCTCGCGGGGATTCCCGGCGTCGTCGAACACGGCCTCTTCGTCGACCTCGCCGACGAGATTCACGTCGGCACGGAGACGGGCGTCGACGTGACCGAGCGATAGCGGCACGCGACTGTCGCAGGGGACGCGAGACCCGCGGCTATCGGGCGTAGCGCGCAAAAAAAAAAACGGTGATGGTCTCGACGTTTTAAAGGTCGCGCGGCTGGACCGTCTTGCGGTCGTTCTCTTCGGCGCGACGTGCGGCGTCTTCGAGGAGTTCCTCGACTTCGTCGTCGAGGGCGTTGTAGAAGTCCGAGGCAACGTTCATGTCATCGAGCGCTTCCTTCACAGCGGCTTTGACGATCAGGTCTGCCATACAGACCCGGTTTGTCAGGGGGGATTTATATAAGTTCCCAATCACGAGCGGTTTCGCCGCTTCTACCGGCCGTTTAGCCGTGAAAAATCGGGAGGGATTCCGCATCGGACGGGGTCCTTTATTTACCGTTTGTGGCCGTGTATCCGAAGGGCCGGTCGCGGTCCGCGGCGGGTCCGGGTCGGAGGCGCTCGCGCGCGGTCGCGACCCGACAGGTTCCTTGCCATCGAGGCGAACGTCGGGATATGCGCGAGATACTCGACGCGGTCGCCGACGGCGAACTCTCGCCGACGGCGGCCGAGGCCGAACTCCGCGGCTACGCCCGGACCGAGGCGGGCCGGTTCGACGCGGCCCGCAAGGCCCGGACGGGGATTCCCGAGGCGGTCTTCGCCGAGGGGAAGACGCCCGCCGAGGTCGCGGCGATGACCGTCACGGCCGTCGAAACGACCGACAGCGCCCTCGTGACTCGAACGGACATCGATAGCGCCGACGCCTGTCGGTCGCTTCTGGCCGACGAGTTCCCCGAGGCGGACGTCGACTACCACGAACGCGCCCGCACGCTCGTCGTCCACGGGTCCGATTACGACCCGCCGGACCTCGATGCGACCGTCGGCGTCGTCACCGCCGGCACCGTCGACGCCGAGGCGGCCGGCGAGGCCGCCACCGTCGCCGAGGAGATGGGCGCGACCGTCGAGCGAATCGAGGACGTGGGTGTGGCGGGTATCGCCCGCATGTTCGACAACATCGACGCGATTCGGGGAGTCGACGCCCTCGTCGTCGCCGCCGGCCGGGAGGGCGCCCTGCCGACTGTCATCGCCGGCCTCGTCGACGTGCCGCTCGTCGGTCTGCCGGTCTCCTCGGGGTACGGCCACGGTGGCGACGGCGAGGCGGCGTTAGCCGGAATGTTGCAGTCCTGTACGCCCATCATGGCGGTCAACATCGACGCCGGCTTTGCCGCGGGCGCGCAGGCGGGCCTCATCGCGCGGTCGGTCTCGGCGGCCCGAACCGAGGGATGACTGGTGGCGAAACGACGTCAGACCGGGTATCACGCCGCCGAGTGCCGTGTTTCCCCTTACCGAGGGTATTAATGTCTCGACCCCCTACTACCGGTGCCGACAAGGAATACCCGCGTCGGCGGCCAGAATGCCCAGGTGTGACCACTGTGATGCGCACATCTCGGACCGGTTCGCCCGAGTGTTCGCGGACGAAGGCGGGCGCGTCCATGCGTGTCCGAACTGCTCTGCGAACGCCGGCATCGCCGAAGTGTCCCGAGAACGTGCGTACGAGTGACGGCCGTGCGGCCGTAGAACTGTGTATTAAACACAGGGTGCCCTCGTTTTATCGCTGAGCCGTGACCGCGAGCGATTCCCACTACGTCTACGTGCTCGAATGTGCCGACGGGTCGCTGTACACCGGCTACACCACCGATGTCGAGCGCCGGGTCCGCGAACACGACGCCGGCGACGGCGCGAAATACACCCGCGGTCGGACGCCCGTCGAGTTGGTCCACACGGAGTCCTTCGAGTCGAAATCAGCCGCGATGAGCCGCGAATACGAGATCAAAGAGCTCTCGCGGGCCGACAAGGAGCGGTTGGTCGGCCTCGGGGAGTGAGCTTCGTTTTATAAATGGTCGACGACCCCGACGGTCTTACCGACGCCCGAGGCGGTGCCGGCGAGGACGAGGCCCCTCATGGCTCGGGCGCTCGCTCGTCGGCGTCGGCGAGCAGGTCGTCGTAGACTTCGCGCAACCCCGCGCGCACGTCGGCCATCGGCAGGTTCGCCCGGTCGGCCAGCGCGAGCGCGCCGCCCATGCCGGCGCCTTCCTTGGCTTCGCCGCGCTCGTAGGCGGCCATCGCGGGGTGGTCGTCGGTGAACCCGGGGTCGGTGACCGTCACCGAGAGGTCCAGTGCGGCGGCCGCGCGGTCGAGGTCGACGGCGGGGTCGGCATCGAGGAAGGAGGTCGTCGCCAACCCGAGGGGGCCGTCGTAGCCGCGGTGGCGGAGACACGCGGCGGCGGCGACCAGTTGCGTCCCGCCGGCGAGGGTGACGGCGGTGTCGGTTTCGAGTGCGCCCGCGGCGATGCCGGCGACGACGGCCAACACGGGGTCGCCGGCCCGCCGGAGCGCGACGAGCGGTTCGTCGGCGGCCTCGCCGGGTTCGAGCGAGGAGGCCTCTAGGGCCTCGTCGACCACCCGCCGCTTCAGGTCCAGCGGGTTCTCCGGCAACGACGAGGAGACGGCACCTTCGTCGCGTCCGAGGATATCGGCCTCGCCGAGGGCGGTGAGGACACCGAGGGCGGTGGTCGTACCGCCGGGCACCGTTTCCGCGAGGAATAGTTCGTCGTCCGGCAGTTTTCGGCCGAACTGGCGGGCGGCGGCGAAGGCGCCGGGTGCGGATGGGACGGGGTCGCGTTCCCGGATGTCGTCACCGACGCGGGCGCCGACGGTGACGGTCGGCGCAGCTGTCGGTTCCGTGAGGCCGGCGTCGACGACGGTGGTCTCGATGTCGAGTCGGTCGACGACGGCGCGGGTGATGACGGCGGGTGTCGGACAGCCGGTCGGTGAGACGGGGACGACGGGCGCCCGGACCGGCGCGCCGTAGGTCAGAATCTCGGCGTCGGCGCTCGGGGTATGTGCCATCAGGTCGGCGTCGGCGCCGGCGGCGCTGATGCTGTCGATGGCGGCGGTCCGCGTCGAACCGGCACACAGGACGAGTCGAGTCACTATGGCTGGATTCGTGCAAGCACACTTGAGTTTGCGGGTTGGCCGGTGTGGCCCTCGTGAACGCCGGACGGCCGGCCGACGAATGCCGACTACAGGTCGATTTCCAGTTCGATTCGTTCGTAGGTGACGTACGGCCGGTGTGACTGGCCGCTGCGGTCGAACGCCACCAGACCGAGTTCGCCGAGTTTCCAGAGGTTGTCGTGGACCTGCCGTACGTCCCGTTCGACGAGTCGGGCGGCCTCGCGGATGCTGGTCGGTTCCTCGCGGGCCAGCGCCCGGAGCAGTTCGATGCTCGTCGACCGGCACAGCCGGTCGGCCGCTTCGGCGTCGAACTGCCGAATCTCCGTGTCTTCGGGGCCGACGAGGCGAACTTCGACGGTCATGTGCGTGGGTGGGTGCGGCCTGCTTATAATGACGTGGTTCCGGACAACACTTCGCGGGCGGTCGGCCGCTGACGTGCGCCATCGACGGACGGTTGTGGGGCGTAGCCGGCCGTCATCGGCCGGCGGGGCGACGACCGGAAGCCGTTCCAACCGTCCGCCTCAAGTGTCCTGACGACTAGGTTCGGATAATGAGCGACACCGGGCCACTCCAGCCTGACCGTCCCGACCTCGACCGCCCGCTGGAGGTCGACGCGCCGTTCGACCCCGCGGGCGACCAACCCGACGCCATCCGGCAGTTGGTCGAGGGCTACGAGAGCGGGGCCGAAAAGCAGACCCTGCTGGGCGTGACGGGGTCCGGCAAGACCAACACCGTCTCGTGGGTGCTGGAAGACCTCCAGCAGCCGACGCTCGTCCTCGCGCACAACAAGACGCTCGCGGCCCAGCTCTACGAGGAGTTCCGCAACCTGTTTCCGAACAACGCCGTCGAGTACTTCGTCTCCTACTACGACTACTACCAGCCCGAGGCCTACGTCGAGCAGACCGACACCTACATCGACAAGGACATGTCCATCAACGAGGAGATAGAGCGCCTGCGCCACTCGGCGACGCGCTCCCTTCTGACCCGGGACGACGTCATCGTCGTCGCCTCGGTGTCGGCCATCTACGGCCTCGGTGACCCGGCGAACTACGAGAACATGGCCCTCCGACTGGAGCAAGGTCAGGAAATGGGTCGCGACGACCTCCTGAAACGGCTGGTCGACCTGAACTACGAGCGCAACGACGTCGACTTCCAGCAGGGTACCTTCCGCGTCCGCGGTGACACCGTCGAGGTCTATCCGATGTACGGCCGCCACGCCCTCCGCGTGGAGTTCTGGGGCGACGAAATCGACCGCATCATGAAGGTCGACGTGCTGAAAGGCGACGTCGTCTCGCAGGAACCCGCTGCGCTGGTCCACCCGGCCGAACACTACTCGATTCCCGAAGGGCGCCTCGAACGCGCCATCGGGGAGATCGAGGACCTGATGGAACAGCGCGTCCGGTACTTCGAGCGGCAGGGCGACATGGTCGCCGCCCAGCGCATCGAGGAGCGGACCACATTCGACATCGAGATGCTCCGGGAGACGGGCCACTGCTCGGGCATCGAGAACTACTCGGTCCACATGTCCGACCGCGAGTCGGGGGACGCGCCGTACACGCTCCTCGACTACTTCCCCGACGACTTCCTGACGGTCATCGACGAGTCCCATCAGACCATCCCGCAGATTAAGGGCCAGTACGAGGGCGACAAATCCCGGAAGGACTCGCTGGTCGAGAACGGCTTCCGCCTGCCGACGGCCTACGACAACCGCCCGCTCACCTTCGAGGAGTTCGAGGAGAAAACGGACCGCACGCTCTACGTCTCGGCGACGCCGGGCGATTACGAGCGGGAGCATTCGGCTCAAATCGTCGAGCAAATCGTCCGGCCCACCTACCTCGTCGACCCCGAAGTCGAGGTGGCGCCCGCGGAAGGACAGGTCGAGGACGTGCTGGAGCGCATCGAGAACACGCCCGACGACGAGCGCGTGCTGGTGACGACGCTCACCAAGCGGATGGCCGAGGACCTCACGGAGTATCTGGAAGGTGCCGGCATCGACGTCGCCTACATGCACGACGAGACGGACACGCTCGAACGCCACGAACTCATCCGGTCGCTCCGTCTCGGCGAGATTCAGGTGCTGGTCGGCATCAACCTCCTCCGGGAGGGACTGGACATCCCCGAGGTGTCGCTGGTCGCCATCCTCGATGCCGACCAGGAGGGCTTCCTCCGCTCGGAGACGACGCTCGTCCAGACGATGGGCCGGGCGGCCCGAAACGTCAACGGCACGGTCGTCCTCTACGCCGACGACGAGACCGATTCGATGCAATCCGCAATCGAGGAGACGCGCCGCCGTCGCCGGATTCAGCGGGAGTTCAACGAGGAACACGGCCACGAACCGCGAACCATCGAGAAGGAAGTGGGCGAGACGAACCTGCCCGGCGCCGAGACGGATACGGATGGCGTCGCCGGCGTCGAGGCCGACTCCGTCGAGGAGGCCGAAGCACTCATCGAGCGCCTCGAAGACCGAATGGGAGAAGCCGCCGACAACCTCGAATTCGAACTCGCCGCGGACATCCGCGACCGCATCCGCGAACTTCGGGAGACCTTCGAGGAACTCGACGACCCCGACGAGGGCGTCCCGACGCCGGACGACGAGTTCTAAGCGACCGCGACCGCCACGGGCTTTTTCCCGACAACACGAGTAGGGCGCCTGTATGGGACTACGCGCGCTGTTGGGCTCGCGGGCGGCCGTCGGCTGTACGCTGCTCGGTGCGGTCGCCGTCGGCGCCGTCTTCGCCGTCGGCTGGCGACTGGCGATGCTCGTCCGCGCGAGCGCGATGACCGCGCACCCGCTCTTTCTCGGCGGCTTCAGCAGACTGCTCTATCTCGTTGCGCTCCTCGCGCTGGCCGCCGTGGTGGCGCTGGTCTGGTACCCCTTCGGCGCGGGCGTCGCCTACGCCGTCGGCCGGCGGGCCCGCGGCGAAACGGCGACGACCGGCGACTCGCTGGCGGCGGTGCGGGACGCGGCCGTCCCGCTGGCTCGCTGGCTGAAGACCCGTGTCGCCGTCGGGCCGCTGGCCGAGCGCGTGCTCTCGGAGGACGACGTAGCACCGAACGAGGTGGTCGTCGGCTGTGAGGCGTTCGTCGTGCCGGCGGTCGTCCTCGATTCGCCGACGTCGCTGCCCCGAGCGGTCGACCGGGCCAACCGCATCACCCCACAACCCGGACGCGGACGTGCTGCCGTCGTACCCGTCGGCGCGACGGTCGCGGTGGTCGTCGTGGCGGCCCTCGCACTCGGCGCCCCGGTTGCTTCGGTGACAATAGCAGTCGATCTGGGCGTTCTCGGTCTGGTCGTCACAGCGGCGGTCGATACCGCGTGGCGGGCGCACAGGTATGTCACCGCCGAATCGTTGTAGCTCTCATGGGGGAATCAACTAACCCGTCTCGCACCCAAGCGTCGGTATGCTCAACGCTGGCGACCCTGCCCCCGATATCGACGCGCCGAACCAACACGGTGAGACGGTCGCTCCCGATATCGATGCCCCGACGGTCGTCTACTTCTACGTCGAGGACGGCACGCCGGGGTGTTCGACACAGGCCGACCAGTTCTCCCGCGAGGCCGACGCCTACGAAGACGCCGGTGTGACCGTCTACGGCGTCTCGACGGACGACATCGACTCCCACTGGGAGTTCGCCGAGCGGGAGGGCACCGACTACGACCTGCTGGCGGACCCCGACGGCGACCTCTGTACGGCCTTCGGCGTTCCGCGGGACCACGACGGCCGCGCCGAGCGAACGACGTTCGTGCTGGCCGACGGGGAGATACAGCGCGTCTACACTGGCGTCTCGGCGGACGGCCACGCTCGAGACGTCCTGATGGACATGCTCGACGACGGTCTCGTATCCTTATAAGCGACGTCGAAAAAGCGCATAAACCGGGAGCGCTCCCGCTATGCGTGTAGTCGTCTGAAAAACGGAATCGCGACCATCGGTATCAGCGACGGGCGGAATTCGTTATTAGTTGCGGACGAGGTTCGTCGCGCGGGGTCCCTTGGGGGATGATTCGATGTCGAACTCGACTTCCTGACCCTCTTCGAGGTCCGGGCCGCCGACGTCCTCCATGTGGAAGAAAACGTCCTCGTCGTCGTCCACGTCGTCGCTGTCAGTCGAAATGAAACCGTAGCCGCCAGTGTCGTTGAAGAAGTCAACCTTACCGTTTGCCATTACAAACAAACGTATGGCCGACCGAGGGATAACCCTTCCGAGAGTCGAGGTACCACGGACCCTCCGTTGCCGAATATCAGTTTTCGGCCGTTCTCGGCGGCCGAGTTCGCTAGCCCGGTGGCGATTTCCGGTGGGAACAGGTATTTACGGTGTGGTATCATGTGACTAGGCGCATCGCCATGAAACCGTGCCAGCGCTGTCAGACGGTCATCGACGAGTATACACTGGACAAACAACTCGAACCGCTGCGCGATCTGACGGTCGACGACTTCAACGTTTGCGCGGACTGTGCGACCATCGTCGCGGATGCGTGCGTGGAGTGTGGCGGCGCGGTGTACGTCCCCCGGAGCGAATCGACGGTGCCCGACTACTGTCCGGCCTGCCGGGCCGACCTCATCGAGCGGACGGGCGAGGACCCCGGCTGGCAACACGACCAACTGTCGACGTAGGGGGACGCGGCCCTTCGATTATTTATAAACCTCTCCGAGTCACGACTCCGGCCGTCGAACCGCCCTCTCGATGCGCTCGGCGGCCCAATCGACGGCCTCGCGCCAGCCGTCAGGCCGCTCGCCGCCACGTTTGGGCGGGTCGACCGCCAGTGTCAACGGCGTGTAGGTAACGTCGTCGACGGTCATCGGAACCCGCTTGCCGACGAACTCCGCGTTTGCCCGCTTCGAGGAGACGCCGCCCGACTGGAGGTCGTAATAGCGGGAGAACAACTGCACGAGATGGACCTCACCGCCGTCGAAATTGTCTTCGACGAGATGGCGGAACAGTTTGACCGTGTTGTTGGAGGGGTCCGCGCGCCGCCATTCGAGTTCGACCAGAAGCAGGGGCTCGCCCTCGCCGACCACGTCAACCGGCGTCCGGCCGATGTAGCGTTCGGTCGCCCACGCGTGGCTGTCGAGACGGTCGGCTAAGGCGTCCCGAAGGTTGTCGGCAACCTCGTCGGCGAATTCGCCCACGAGCTCGGGCTCGTGGGCGGGCCGGAAAAACGGTTCGGCGGTCTACTCTTCGATGTCGATGGCGGGCCGGCCGGGTTCGGCCTTGTTCGCCACGTCGTCGGGGGCTTCTTCCGCGGTCAGCACCCGGACCTCGGCGTCGAACTCGCGTTCGACCAGCCACGCCGCCGATTGCAGGGCATCGTATTCGGTCTCGGGGTCCAGCGTCTCCTGGAGGGCCTCGCGGTTCGCCTGCAGGTCCTGTCCGTAGGAGGCGGCGGCGTCGCCGTGGCGTTTGATATCGTCGTGCTGCATCAACTCGCCGATGAGGTTCGGCGCGTCGCTGTCGATGGCGATGTTCAGCGCGTCGTACTTCCACTCGGGCGTGACGACGATGTCGATGCGCTCGGGGTCTGGGATGTCGGCGACGTCGCTGATCTCCCGGACGTCCTCGCGGGTGTTCTGGACGAGGCGACGGCGCTGTTCGGCGGTTTCGCGGTCGGCCTCGGTGTCGGGCCACTCGGCGTCGACCGCGAAGCCATCGTAGCCCAACTCGTCCCACAGTTCCTCGGCGATGTGTGGCGTGACCGGCGCCAGCAGTTTGAGCGCCGTCTCCAGTCCGCGCTCGAAGGTATCGGGGTCGACCGCAGTATAGTCACGATACTGCCGGAGCGTGCCGACGAGGTCCTGGGCCTCCCGCAGGGCGGTGTTGAACGTCAGGTCGTCGTACTCCTCGGTGGCGACGGCGACGGCGGCCTCGGTCTCGTCGTCGACGTACCCGGCGACTGAACCGGGGTCGTCAGTCGTCTTGATTTCGCCGTCCGCGAAATCCTTGACGGTGTCCGTCAGCCGCGTCAGGAACGCGTACGCCGAGCGGGCGCCCTCGTCGGTCCAGTCGAAGTCCCGCTCCGGTTGGGCGGCCTGCATCATGAACAGGCGGGCGGTGTCGGCGCCGTACTCCTCAACGATGGCCTGCGGGGAGACGACGTTGCCCTTCGATTTGGACATCTTCTCGCCTTCCAGTTGGACCATCCCCTGTGCCAGCAGGTTCTCGAAGGGTTCGCGGTGTTCGAGCCCCTCGGTGTCGGCCAGCACCTTCGTGACGAAGCGGCTGTAGAGCAGGTGCATCACGGCGTGTTCGATGCCGCCGACGTACTGGTCGACGGGCATCCAGTCGTTGGCACGGTCGAGGTCGAACGGCGCCTCGTCGAGGTCCGGCGAGACGTAGCGCAGGAAGTACCACGAGGAGTCGACGAAGGTGTCCATCGTGTCCGTCTCGCGCGTGGCCTCGGCGCCGCAGTCGGGACAGGTGGTCTGCTTCCACTCCTCGGCGGCGTCGAGGGGATTGCCGGTGGTGTTGATGAACTCCGGCAGTTCGACGGGGAGGTCCTCCTCGGGCACCAGCACGGGGCCGCAGTCCTCGCAGTGGACGACCGGAATCGGCGTCCCCCAGTAGCGCTGTCGGGAGATGCCCCAGTCGCGCAGGCGGTACTGGGTGTCGAGTTCGGCGCTGTCGATGTCCTCGTTCAGGCGTTCGCGGGCCGTCTCGCTGTCGAGGCCGCTGTACTCGCCGGAGTTGACCAGCACGCCGTCGTCGGTGTAGGCCTCCTCGCTGACGTCGGGCACCTCGTCCTCGCTCGGCGCGATGACGGGGTCGATGTCGACGCCCATCTTCTCGGCGAAGTCGTGGTCGCGGTTGTCGTGGGCGGGCACGCCCATCAGCGCGCCGGTCCCGACGTCCGAGAGGACGAAGTCGGCGACGAAGACCGGAATCTCCTCGCCGGTGACCGGGTTCGTGGCGGTCAGGTCCGTCTCGACGCCGTTGGGTTCGTCGCCGTCGGGGTCGGCCTCGTGGTGGACGAACTCGTGGACGGCCTCGTCCTCCTCGACCAACTGCTGGCTGATGGGGTGGTCCGGTGCCAGCGCGAAGAACGTCGCGCCGAAGATGGTGTCGACGCGGGTCGTGAAGGCCTCGACGGGGCCGTGGTCCTCGATATCGAATTCAAGCTGGGTCCCGTACTGCCGTCCGATCCAATTGCGCTGCATCTGCCGGACGGAGTCGGGCCAGCCTTCGAGGTCGTCGATGTCGTCGACCAACTCGTCGGCGTAGTCGGTAATCTTCAGGAACCACTGTTCGAGTTCGCGCTGTTCGACGGGTGTGTCACAGCGCCAGCAGAGTTCGGCGTCGCCTTCGACCTGCTCGTCGGCCAGCACCGTCTCACAGGAGGGACACCAGTTGACCTCGGCGTCTCTGCGCTCGGCGAGGTCCTCCTCGACGAACCGGCGGAAGAGCCACTGGTTCCACTTGTAGTAGCGGGGCTTGCAGGTCGTGACCTCGCGGTCCCAGTCGTAGCCGAAGCCCATCGACTCCATCTGTCCGCGCATGGTGTCGATGCAGTCGAAGGTCCAGTCGCGGGGGTTCGTATCCCGCTCCTTGGCGGCGTTCTCGGCGGGGAGGCCGAAGGCGTCCCACCCCATCGGATGGAGCACGTCGTCGCCGCGCATCCGCCGGTAGCGGGCGTAGGCGTCCGTAATCGTGTAGTTGCGGACGTGGCCCATGTGGAGCTGTCCGGAGGGGTAGGGATACATGCCGAGGACGTACGTCGGGTCGGAGACGTCGTCGGGCGTTCGATACACCGAGGCGTCGTCCCACGCCTCCTGCCACCGTCGTTCGACCGCCGTGTGGTCGTAGCCGTCGTCGTGCATAGAGAGGAAGGTATCGAAGGTACCGCCGGTTCGGCCCTTAAACTTTCCATCCGACGGACTCGGCTGTCGGAACCACGAGAAGGCTCATATTGGGGGCGGCCCAAGAGCCGCTATGGTTGAGGGAATCGTTTCGACCGGGCAGTACGCGCTCCGAGACCGGGTGTCACGCGACGGGGAAACGAGCGGCCTCTGGCTCGCTGCCGGCGCGGGCCTGCTGTTGTTGCTCGTCCCCCTCCTCCCGTTCCTGCTCATCGTCTGGATGATTTCGCGGACGCTGAAGGACGTTCGGCGGGAAGTCTCGTGGGAATAGGCGTCGTCAGCCGTCCAGCACCCACACGTCCTCGGGGTCGAAGCCGACCGTAAGCGACCCCGCCTCCGGCGGGTCGTCGAGCGCAGCGACCACGCGGCGGCCCTGCCAGTCCAGCCACACCCGCGTCGTCTCCCCGAGGAACTCGCTGTCGACTACTTCTCCCGTGAGGCGGTTTGCTCCCTCCGCTATTTCGAACGCTGCGGGCCGAACACAGAAGGTTAGCCGACCGTCCGACGCTACCTCCACCTGAGACAACTCGAAAGTCGCGTCCCCGACCCGAACCGTCGACCCCTCCGTTTCACCTGCAGTTCGCTCGTTGCCACGGGACGTGGTAACGACCTCCGCGTCGAAGACGTTGTTCTCGCCGAGGAACTCCGCGACGAACCGGGTCGACGGCCGGCGGTAGAGGTCCCGTGGCTGGCCGACCTGCTCGAGGCGGCCGTCGTGCATGACGGCCACGCGGTCGGAGACGGCCATCGCCTCGGCCTGGTCGTGGGTGACGTAGACGGTTGTGACGCCGAGTTCGCCCTGAATCTCCCGAACATCCCGGCGAAGCCGCTCCCGGAGGCGGGCATCCAGCGCGCTCATGGGTTCGTCCAAGAGGAGCAGGTCGGGACCGGGCGCCAGCGCCCGCGCCAGCGCGACGCGCTGCTGTTGGCCCCCGGAGAGTTCGGTCGGGTCGCGGTCGTCGAACCCCTCCAGTCCCACGAGGTCGAGCAACTCGGCGACGCGCTCGTCGGTCGAGACGCCGCCCGGCGGGTCGGCAAAGCGCAGGCCGTAGCCGACGTTCTCGGCGACGCTCATGTGCGGGAACAGTGCGTAGTTCTGGAACACGATGCCGATGTCGCGGTCCTCCGGCGGCCGGCCGGCAACGTCCTCACCGTCGAAGCGAACCGTGCCTTCGGTCGGTTCCTCGAAGCCGGCCAGCAGGCGGAGCGTCGTCGTTTTGCCACAGCCTGAGGGCCCCACGAGCGTGAAGAACTCGCCGTCCTCGATGGCCAGCGACACGTCTTCCAGCGCCGTCGTCGCGCCGTAGCGCTTGGCGACGCCGTCCAGCGTTAGCATCCGTGCCACCTCGTCATCGCTCGAAGCCTCCGTATCCGCCGACGCGTTCGATGACCACGAAACTGACGCCCGTCACGAGGAGGAGCACCGACCCCATCGCCGTTGCGGGTCCGAGGGTCCGCTCTGCGAGGTACCGTTCGACGGCGACGGGCATGGTGTAGGCACCGCCGCCCTCCACGAGGACGATGGTGGCGTTGAACTCGCCGATGCTGATGGCGAAGGCGAAGGCCGCCCCGGCGGCGACGGCGGGCGCGACCAGCGGGAGTTCGATATCGAGTAGCGCGCGCGTCCGCGAGGCCCCGAGCGCGCGGGCGGATTCGACCAGCGCGTCGTCCATCGACGACAGCGCGGGCGCGACGGTGCGGACGACGAAGGGATAGGCCCCGACGGCGTGGGCGGCGACGATGGCGACGGCACCGGTGACCTGTATCCGGAGGCCGGCCACCTCGACGCCGAAGACGACCGTCTGGAGGAGACCGAAGCCGACGACGATACCGGATACGGCGAAGGGCAACATCGCGAGCGTCCCGACGACCCGCGCGGGCAGCGTATCCCGGGCGGTCGCCAGCGAGACGACGACGCCCATCGGGACGGCGAGCGCCACCGCGCCGACGGCGAAAAGCAGGGAGTTGCGGATGGCCACGTCCGGTTGGGTGCCGACGACGACGTCCCGGCGGGCCAGCAGGAACTCGTAGTAGCGAAGCGAGAGCGTACCGTCGAGGTCGGTGACGCTCGCCAGCAGCATCGAGACGATTGGGCCGACGAAGACGACGCCGATGACGACGGCGTACCCGACGATGGCGAGCCGTTTGGCGTCGAGCGTGCCGAACAGGCGTTCGCGGGCGCGGGGTCGTGGCGCGACGCCACGACTCGTCGCCTGTGCCGTCTCGTAGTGGAGGTACGCGTACGTGAGGCCGAGGGTGATGACGGCTTCGAGCACCGCGAGCGCGGCCGCCTCCTGCAACCGAAGCGTCCGAATCCGGTCGTAGAGCCACACCTCGACGGTCGCGAGGTCGAGACCGCCCAGCGCCAGCACGATGGGGAAGGACATGAACGTGAAGATGAACACGAGGAGGGCGCTGGTCAGGACCGCGGGCGCGAGTTGTGGGACGACCACGTCACGGAACGCCCGGCGGGGCGAGGCGCCGAGACTCCGGGCTGTCTCGACGGTTCGGGCGTCGACGCCCTGCCACGCCGCGGCGACGATGCGTGCGACGAGCGGGGCGTTGTAGAAGGCGTGCGCGAGGACGATTATCTTCAGCGTGAACATCAGTTCCAATTTCGGCAGTCCGAGGGCGGTGAGCGCCTGATTCAGCGGGCCGTTCGTTCCGAACATCGCGGCGAAGCCGACCGCGACCATGATGGACGGCAGGACGAAGGGCACGAGCGTCAGCGACTGGGTGGTGCGGCGGCCGGGGAACTCGTAGCGGGCGAGGACGTACGCGCCCGGGAGGCCGAGCGCGAGGCTCAGAAGCGTCGAGAGGGTGGCCTGATAGGCGGTAAAGCCGAACAGGTCCCAGTAGAAGGGGTCCAAAACGACGCCGAGCAGGGGCTCCAGCGTCGGCCGGCCGTCCTCGAAGACCGCCTCGACGAGGACGCTGGCGACGGGGTAGTACAGCAGGACGACCAAAAGCGCGGCCGTGACTGCTCCGGCGACGAGAAACGGCCACTCGGGGCGTCCTCCTCGGTCGGCCATCGCTTACTGGGCGACCTGTCGGGCCCAGTCCTCGACCCAGCCGTCGAGGTTACCCGCCAGTTCGTCGTACGTGAAGGTGACCGGTTCCGGCGGGACGTGGGCGAACTGGGAGAACTCCTCGTCGAGGTCGGCGTCGTCGACTGCCGGGAACTGGACGTTCCGCTGGGCGATTTCGGCCTGTACCTCGGGGGTCAGCATGAACTCCATGAGGTCGACGGTCGCTTCGGGGTCGCCGGCGTCGGCGAAGCGGGCCATCCCCTCTGGATTGGCGTAGCCCTGGTCGTTGAGGAAGCCGACCTGATGCCGCGGGGTGTCGCCGTAGTAGACCTGGTCGGTCGAGTAGGAGACGACCATCGGCGCCTCCTCCTCGAGGTAGGCGTTGTAGGCGTCGTTCCACGACCCGAGGACGCGAACCTCGTTGTCCTGCAGGTCCTGCCAGTAGTCGAGGTAGCCGTCCGCGCTGAACTCGTGGATGGTCCACAGCAGGAAGGCCCGCCCGGGGTCGGACTGCTGGGCGTTCTGGACGATGAGGTTCCCGCGGTTCCGCTCGGCGGTCAGGTCCTCGAACGTCTCGGGTTCGACCTCGTTTTCGTCGTAGACGAGGCTGATGTAGCCGGTATCGTAGGGCACCGCTCGGCCGTCGGGGTCGAACCGGAGTTCGTCGAGAACCCGGTCGTCCCGTTCGAGTTGCCCCGAGAGGCTATCGAAAAGCGGGTCGTCGAGTTCGTCGTCGATGCGGATGAGTTCGTCGACGTTGAGGCCGACGTAGAGGTCGGCCTCGATGGGCGCGTCCTGCTGTGCGCGCTGGATGTACTGGTTGACGCCCGCCTCCGGCACCTGAAACTCGACGGTGACGTCGTCGTCGCGCCGTTCCTCGAAGGCCTCCTTCAGCCACGGGCCGACGGGTTCCTCGCCGTCGACGAAGGAGTCGTAGGTCGCCACGGTGACGACGCCGTCACCCGATTCCTGCTGAGAGCCGAGACAGCCAGCCGTCGCCGCGACGCCGGTACCGACGCCGGCGATGAACGTCCGCCGTTTCATTACCGGGTGGTATTCCCCCGTGTACTTAAGCGGCGCGTTCGCGGTCCGGGAAACGGTTTTCCCCTCGCCCGCTGAATCGGGGTTCGTGTCATCGCTCCGCCGCCGGCGGTACGTCCTCGCTGGCCTGCTCGTCGGGATCGGGCTGATAGCCGTCGGCATCCTCTGGGCGGTCGTCGAGACCGTCTTCTTCACGGTGACGGTCGCCTACATCCTCTATCCCCTCCGTCAGCGCCTCGTCGGTCGTGGCGTCCCCCGTCGCATCGCGAGCGGACTCGTCACCACGTTCGCGTTTCTGGTCGTCGTCGTGCTCATCGCGCCGCTCGTCTGGACGCTGTTCCGGCGACGCGAGGCCATCATCGAACTGCTGGGGGACCTGCCCGACGAACTGCCCATCGAGGCGGTCGGGTTCACCTACAACGTCGACGTCGCGGGCCTCGTGAGCAGTGCCTCCGAGGCGCTCCGGGACCTCGCGTTTTCGGTCGCGGCCGATTCGCTCTTCATCCTCCTCCAGTTGACGCTGTTTACCATCCTCCTCTACGGACTGTTGTTGCGCCCGAACGCCGCCGGTCGGGCCGTCTTCGAGATTACGCCGCCGAGCTATCACGACGTCATCCGGGCGCTCCACCGTCGCATCGAGGGCACCCTCTATGCGCTCTACGTCATCCAGGCGGCGACGGCCGTCCTCACCGTCCCCGTGGCCTTCGTCGTCTTCTTCGCGCTCGGCTACGAGGACGCGTTCGTGCTGGCGGTGCTTTCGGGCATCCTCCAGTTCTTCCCCATCGTCGGCCCCGGGATGTTGGCGGTCGGGCTCGCGGGCTACGACTTCCTCCTCGGGTTGACGGACCGGGCGCTGGCCATCCTCATCCTCGGTCCCACCGTCATCGGCGTGGTCCCCGACGTCCTCATCCGCCCGCAGTTGGCGACGAGACAGGCACATCTGCCGGCGAGCCTCTATTTCGTCGGCTTCGTCGGCGGCGTCCTGACCGTCGGCGTCATCGGCATCATCGCCGGGCCGTTGGTCGTCGCGCTGCTCGTCGAGATGGTCGACCTCTTGAGTGACGGAAAAGCACCTGACGAGGGCTGACCCGTCAGGTTTCGGCCTGCCGCTCCAGTTTCCGCAACTCCTCGATGCGCTTTTCGGTCGGCGGGTGGGTCCGGGCGAGTTTGCCGATGAAGCCCTTCGAGATGGGGATGATGAAGAACGCGTTCATCTCGGCCTGCTCGCGGAGGTCCTCCTGTGGCACTTTGTCCATCCGCCCCGATATCTTCATCAGCGCCGAGGCCAGCGCCGAGGGGTTGCCCGTAATCGCGGCGGCCCCGCGGTCGGCGGCGAACTCCCGGTACCGCGAGAGCGCGCGGATGAGCAGAAAGGAGATGACCCACACCAGCAGCGAGACGAGGATGGCGACGAAAAGCGGCGCCTGATTCCGGTCGCGGCCGCCGAAGAGCCACCCCCACCGGACGATGAGGAAGGCGATAGTCGAGAGGAAGGAGGCGATGGTCATCACCGCCACGTCGCGGTTCTTGATGTGGGCGAGTTCGTGGGCGAGCACACCCTCCAACTCGTCGTCGTCGAGGGTCTCCAGCAGGGCCGTCGTCACGCAGACGACGCCGCTTTTCTGCGACCGGCCGGTCGCGAAGGCGTTGGGCGTCCGGCTCTCCGCGACGGCGACGGTGGGTTTCGGCAGGTCGGCCTGCTGTGAGAGGCGCGAGACCTGCGCGTGGAGTTTCGGATACTCGTCTTCGCTGACCGTCTTGGCGCCCATCGAGCGGAGTGCCAGTTTGCCGCTGAAGAAGAACTGCACCAGCGAGAACGCCCCGAGCAGGAGCGCCGCAAACAGCAGGTTGTCGAAATACAGCGTCAGGACGCCGACGAAGACCAGATAGAGCGCAAAGAGGAGGAACATCGTCACGCCCATCCGGGCCCGGAGGTTCCAGTCGGTCTGCCATTCCATACCCGACCCTTCGGGACGCGGCGGTTAAAAGTTCGCGCGAGGCGGCGATTGCCGGGCCGTGGTCGCGCGCCCCTGCGGTTACCAGACCGACACGGTGCCGTCCTTTCGCGGTTCGGTCGCCCCCGACAGCGACCCTCCTTTATTACGAACCACCTGCGCGCCGCCGAACATGCCCGGTAGCAGCACTTCGAGGTCGTGGCCGCGGCGCCGGAGGCCGTTCTGGACGTCGGTCGGCATCCGCGCCTCGACGGCCAGTCGGCCGTCCTCGCGGTAGCGCCAGCGCGGGCGGTCCAGCGCCTCCTGCAGCGTCAGGTCGTCGTCGAGCATGCCGACGAGCGTCTGGAGGTGGCCCTGCGGTTGCATGTAGCCGCCCATGACGCCGAAGGCCGACCAGTCGTCGTCGCCCCGCTTCAGGATGCCCGGAATCAGGGTGTGGAACGGCCGCTTTTCGGGTTCCAGTCGGTTCGGGTGGTCGTCGCCGAGCGAGAAGGACGCCCCGCGGTTCTGGAGTGCGATGCCCGTCCGGCCGGCGACGAGGCCGCTGCCGAAGCCAGCGAATCGGGAGTTGATGAAGGAGACGACGTTGCCCTCGTCGTCACCCACGCAGAGCAGGACGGTGTCGGCATCCTCGGGAACGTTCGGTTCCCGAGGGTCAGCGGGACCGTGTCCTGCGCTATCTTCGGCGTGGGAATCCGGCACGCCGAAGTTCACGTCGCTGGCCGTCTCGCCGACGCTTTCGGCGCGCTCGCGGGCCCACTCCTTCGAGCCGAGCGGCGGAATCTCCTCGAAGTCGGGGTCGGTGATGTAGCGGTGGCCGTCGTGGAAGGCCCGCTTCATCGCCTCGGCGAGGTAGTGGACCCGGGCCGCGGAGTCGGCATCGTAGTCGCTGGCGCCCAGTTCCTCGGCGATATTCAACGCCTCCAGCGCGATGAGGCCCTGATTGTTCGGCGGGAGTTCGTAGACTTCGCTGTCCCCGTAGGTCGTCGAGACGGGGTCGGGGAACTCCACCTCGAAGTTCGCGAGGTCGTCGACGGACAGGAAGCCGCCGTGGCGCTGGACCTCCTCGGCGATGGCCTCGGCGATGTAGCCCTCATACACCACGTCGGCGCCCTCCTCGGCGATGGCCTGCAGCGACTCGCCGAGGTTTTTAAGCTGGACAGTCTCGCCGGGGGCCGGCGCGCGCTCGCCGTCGACGAGGTACTGCTGGCGGGCGTGGGCGTCCTCGAACAACTCCTCGCCCTGCGTCCACGCGTCGGCGATGACCTCGGTGACCGGGTACCCACCCATCGCGTAGTCGATTGCCGGCTGGAGGACGTCCGAGAGGCCGAGGCGACCGAACTCCTCGACGGTGGCCTCCCAGCCGCGAGCGGTGCCGGGCACCGTCACCGCGTGGGCGCCCGTGCGCGGCATCTCCGCCTCGCTGGGGTCGACGCCCTGCCCGTCGGCGACGGCCTCACGGACCTTCTGCCGGGTGGCGTCGGCGGGCGCGCCGCCGCAGGCCCGCATCGCGCCGACCTCGCCGTCCGCGCTCTTATAGAGCATGAAGGCGTCGCCGCCGAGGCCCGTCGAGGTGGGTTCGGTGACGTTCAGCGCCGCGGCCGTCGCGACCGCCGCGTCGAAGGCGTTGCCGCCGTCCTGCAACGTTCGGAGGCCGGCTTGGGCCGCCAGCGGCTGGCTCGTTGCGACCGCGCCGTTCGGCCCCCGGAGCGTCGACCGGCGGGAGCCGAACGCGTCGACTGATGGCTTGTCCATACGAGCGTATGCGCGGGGCTCGGATTTATCTGCGGCGACTCCGGTACTCGCTCGGGTTCGACGCTCGTGTCGGGACGGCTACTTATGGGGCCGCCGCGAGAGGTATCGGCCATGCAACTCGTTACCCTCGGCGGCGCGGCGCTTCGCTTGACGCCGCCGGGCCGCGAACGGCTCGAAACCGCCCAACGGCTCGACGTGAGCGTGACGGGGCCGGAGGCCAACGCGGCGGTCGCCGCGGGCCGACTCGGCGCGACCCCGACGTGGTTCTCCCGACTCGCGACCGGCCCGCTCGGGCGGCGGGTCGCCGCCGAACTGCGCGCCCACGACGTCGAGGTCGTCGCCGAGCGCACCGACGACCGGCAGGGCGTCGAGTTCTTCGAGCGCGGGACCACCCCCCGAGCGGACGCCCGCATCACCGACTCGGAGGGCGAATCCGTCGCCGGCCTCTCGCTGGAGAACCTGTTGACCCGACCGATAGCCACGGCCGATGCGGCCTACGTCACGGCCACGACGCTGCAGGGCGCGCGGCCGCTCGCGGAATCGACCGCGGGGTTCATCCAGACGGCCCACGAGAACGGTGCGACGACGGCGCTCGGCCTACTGGAGACCGACGAATGGGACGATGTCGAGACGGCACGCGACCGACTCGAACGGGTCCTTCCGGCGGTCGACGTGCTCGTCGCCTCCGGGGCGGCCGTCGAGGCGGTCTTCGACCGCTCGGGCGAACCGTCGCAGGTGACCCACGCGCTGGCCTCCGAGCACGGCCTCGACGTGGTGGCGCTGCACCGCCCCCACGACGCCACGGCGTGGCAGGATTCGACGGTGAGCGAACTCGGAGCCCTCGACGTGGATGCGGTCGATACGACGGGCGGCCGGGACGCCTTCGCGGGCGCGTTCCTCGCCGGCCTCGCGGAGGGCACCGCCAAGTCGGCGCTCCGGTCGGCGCTGGCCGCGCAGGCCCTCGTCCAGACGACGGCCGGGCCGCTGGCGGCCTTTACCGCCGAGGAAGTCGCCGAGGTTGCCGAGGACGTGGAGCCGACGTAAGCGATGATTTCTCCGCCTTCTTTTAAGTAGCATCCGCCGAGCGGGGCGCTTGAAAAGCGCCCCCGAGGCGGTTCGCGGCGCCGACCGTAGGGAGGCGCCGTAGCGCGCGACGACTAACGCGAAACCGAGCGAAGCGAGGTTTCGCGGCACGGAGGAGCGCGCGCATATTTTCCCCATGTTTTTGCCGCGGAAGCGGGTCTGGCGCCGTAGCGCGCCAGACCGCTGGAGCGTGCAAAAAGTGGGTGGTCTAGTCGTCAGCCACCTCGATATCCCCGGGCGCGTCCACGTCCTCGGGGTCGACGACGTTGTCGGTCCAGTCCCCGCGGAGGAACCACGCGCCGGTGGTCAGCGCGCTGACGACGAAGGAGAAGGCGACGGCGTACCAGACGCCGATGACGCCCCAGCCGAGGACGGTGATGAAGACGAAGGAGAGGGGGATGCGGAAGACCCACAGCTCCTGTACCGACAGCAGCATCGCGGTGCGGGTGGAGCCGGAGCCACGGAAGCCCCCCAGCGTGATCTGGAAGACGCCGAGGAAGACGTAGGCGGGCCCGGCGATGCGGATGTAGGCGGCGCCGTATTCGATGACGGTTTCGGAGGCGGCCTCGCCGGGCGGGAGGAAGACGCCGGTGATGGATTCGGCGAAGGGGTAGGCGAGGGCGACGACGACGAGGAAGACGCCCGCGACGGTGGCGCTGGCGAGGAGGACGGCGCGTTTGGCGCGGTCGGGTTGTCGGGCGCCGAGGTTCTGGCCAACGACGGTTTCGGTGCCGCGGGCGAAGCCGAGCGCCGGCAGGAACAGCAGGGATGCGAGGCGGTTGACGATGCCGTAGGCGGCGACGGCGTCGTCGCCGGCGAGCGCGATGATGGCGGTCATGGCGGCGATGCCGCCCGACCGGAGGCCCTGTTCGGCGCCGGTCGGCGCGCCGATGTCGAGAATCTTCTTGACGGTGTCGACCTTTAAGATGAAGTCACTCGGCTCGGGCGAGAGGCCGACGTCGCCGAACAGCAGGAGGTACATCCCGATACCGGCGGGGAAGAAGCGGGCGATGACGGTGGCGATGGCCGCGCCCATGACGCCGAAGCCCTCGAAGCCGGTGAGGGAGAACAGTTGGGCCTGCAGGGCCTCGGTGCCGGTCCACGCGAAGAGGGGGTTGTCGACGAACCCGAGGATGAAGAACGGGTCGAGGACGACGTTCAGCGTCGCGCTGCCGGCCATCAGATAGAGCGGCGTCCGGGTGTCGCCCCACCCGCGCATCAGCGCGTCGAAGATGAAGAACCAGAACATGAAGACGACGCCGAGGAAGATGACTCTGGTGTAGTCGGTGGCGAAGGTGTGGGGGTCGGTGCCCGGCGTGGCGCCGATGAGCGCGAGCAGGTAGGGCGCGGCGACGTAGCCGGCGGCGGCGAAAGCGACGGCGACGAGCGTGACGAAGGAGACGGTCTGACCGGCGACGTGGTGGGACTGGCGGAAATCGCCGGCCCCCTTGTGCTGGGAGACCAGCACGGTCCCGGCGGTGGTGAGGCCGCCGCCGACCGAGACCATCAGGAAGACGATGGCCCACGAATACGAGAGGGCGGCGACGGCGTCGGCGCCCAGTTGGCCGACCCAGAAGGTGTCGGCGAGGTTGTAGGCGACCTGCAGGACCTGCGAGCCGATGATGGGCGCCGAGAGGACGAGCAGGGGTTTGAAAAGGTCGCCGTCGGTGACGTTGACCGACCGGTCTTTCATCCGGCGACCAGCCAGCCGTCGATGACGTCGCTGACCAGCGCCTCGTGGACGGTATCGACGGCGGTGTCGTGGCCGAGCGTGACCCAGCGGATGCGGGCGCCCTGTACGGCCGCGAGCAGGTGGGCGGCGGTTCGGGAGGCGTCGACGTTCCGGAAGCGACCGGCGTCGATGCCGCGTTCGATGACGGCGGCGACGGTGGCGTGGACCTGCGCGTCGTTTTCGGCCAGTTGGTCGTGGAACGTCTCGTTGTGGGGGGCTTGCGCGCGGAGTTCCAGCAGGGCGGTGTGGAACGCCCGGTGTTCCTCGCGGGTCCGCTCGGTGCCGAAGAGGAAGCCCTCGACGAGGTCGACCAACTGGTCCCGCGGGTCGGCGTCCTCGGTCTCGGCGCGCTCCTCGAAGCGTTCGAGGAGGTGTGCGAGCAGCGCGACGAGCAGGTCCTCCTTGGTGTCGAAGTGGTAGTGGAGTAGCGACTTGCTGCAGTCGCACTCGTCGGCGATATCCTGCATCGTCAGGGAAGCGTAGCCGTGCTCACAGAGGGTCCGGTAGGTGGCCTCCATGATTCGCTCCCGCGTCTCCTCGACCATTGTTGACTGACTAGTCAGTCGGCTTTTTAATCGTTGCGTGTACCGGCCATCGATGGGCCGTTCGCAGGGGTCAATCGCGTGTGGTAATCCGTCCCTCGATTGGCCACATAATTTATGCGTCGACGTGCGGCAGGTCGGGGCATGAGGTTCAAAGCGACGGCATTAGCGCTGCTAATGACCGTTTCGATGGTCAGCATGGCGGCTGCACCGGCGGCCGCAACACAACAGGCAGACGGCGAAGCGTACAGTGGCGCGAACATCGAGTTCCAGACGACGGGGACCGCCGTGGCCGACTATGCGGTCGACGGCAACGTCATCGTCGAGAACGTGACGGTCCAGTCCGCCAGCGAGGCCGGCAGCGGCATCGACGCCGGACTGGAATCGACGACCGACATCGACGCGGCGGGGCTCGAAATCGATAGTCAGGCCCGCGCCAGCGCGACCATCCGCTCGGAGAGCGGTGCGGAGATGGAGACCCACGACAACCACCGCGGCGTGATGCAGGTCCGCGCCGACGGCGAGAGTCAGGTCGTCAACGTCAACGTCAGCGGCGAGGCCGAATCCGAAAGCGACGAGCGCGTCGTCGTCACCAAGGACGACGGCAGTCAGGGTACCTTCATCGTCGTCGGTGACGGCGAGGTCGTCGTCAACGAGGAAGGGGAGGTCAACGCCGATATCGAGCAGGGCAGCCAGCTCGTCTACCGCCAGTACGACGGCGAGCGGAGCGACGACGACGAGCAGACCGAGCGCATGATTCGGAACGGGACGGCGACCGCCGAGGTCTACGTCCAGCAGCCCCAGGAGGACGGTGAGGAGACCGTCGCCGACGCCGTCGAGTACGGCGAGGACACGACCGTCGAGGTCAAAAGCGCCTCCGAGAACCGGGTGAACATGACCGTCGACCGCGCCGAAAGCAACGGCAAGGTCGTCATCACGAGCGTCTCAGAGGAGGCCGTCGAGAACGCCGAGGACCTCACCGTCACGGTCGACGGCGAGGCCGCCGCGGAGGCGGACTCCTACAGCGAGGTCCGGCAGTCCGCCGCGGAGGGCGACCAGCCGCGGTACTACGTCTCCCAGTCCTCCAGCGCCGAGGCGACGACCGACGTGGCCATCGGTATCGACCACTTCTCGACACGGAACGTCGAGATGCAAAGCGAGGACGGCGGTAGCGACGGCGGCATGACCGACGGCGACGGTGCCGGCTTCGGTCCCATCGTCGCGCTGTTGGCCGTCGTCGGCTCGCTGCTCGCGGCCCGCCGACACGCCTAACGGCGACGTCCCTTTATTCGACACCGCGACGCTGACCGCTCGACCTCGCGTTTTCGCCCACTTATAATATGGCGGCTATGTATCGGTTCTAAACGCTTTATAAGTCCTATAACCACCTCTCGACCGGCAGGCGTTGCCGCATCGGCCAAGAAGCTTATTTTCGGCGAACGGAACCGTTCGTGTATGCGACATCGAGCAGTCCTGCTGTCGGCGCTGTTGGTCGTCTCCATGGTGGGGGCGGCCGCGGCGCCGGCGGCGGCACAGTCCGCTGAAGGCGAAGCGTACGCGGGAACACACGTCGAGTTCGACCAGCAGAGTAACGCGGTCGCGAATTACGCGGTCGACGGCAACGTTATCGTCGAGAACGTGACGATGCAGTCCGCCAGCGAGGCCGGCAGTGACGGTGGCCTCGGCGCGGATATCGGTCTCGGCTCGACGCTCGCGGCGGATATCGTGGGCGCGACCATCGACAGTCGGACCGAAGCCAGCGCCAGCGTCACGCTCGGCTTCGAGAGCGGCGGCGAGATGCAGGCCCACGACACCCAGCGCGGCGTCGTCCAGTTCTCCGCCGAGGGCGAAGAACAGGTCGTCGCGGTCAACGTCTCCAGCGACGCCGAAGCGCAGGCCGAAAGCGACGAGCGCGTCGTCGTCAGCAAGGACGACGGCAGTCAGGGCGCCTTCATCGTCGTCGGCGAGGGCAACGTCACCGTCGACGACAACGGCGACGTGGCCGCGCAGGTCGGCGAGAACAGCCAACTCGTCTACCGACAGTACGACGACGAGCGCTCCGAGAGCGACGAGGAGGCCGAGCGGATGATTCAGAACGGGACGGCGACCGCCGAGGTCTACGTCCAGCAGTCCGCCGAGTCCGGTCAGGAAACCGCGGTCGAAGCCATCGAATACGGCAACGACACCTCCGTCGAGGTCGCCTCGACGGCCGAAAACGAGGTCAACATGACCGTCGAGCGGACCCGAAGCGAGGGGAGGGTCGTCCTGACGACCGTCTCCGAGGAGGCCGTCGAGAACGCCGAGGACATCGAGGTCTACGTCGACGGCAACGCGGCCGCACGGGCCGACTCCTACAGCGCGGTCGAACAGTCCGCCACGGAGGGCGACCAGCCCCGATACTACGTCGCCCAGTCAACCAACGCCGAGGGCTCGGTCGACGTGGCCATCGGTATCGACCACTTCTCCGCGCGGAGCGTCCAGATGACGAGCGAGGACGGGTCGACCGCCACCGAGGACGCGTCGACGGCGACCGAGGGTGACTCGACCGACGCACAGAGCCCCGCCGACTCGCAGGGCGACGGTGCCGGCTTCGGCGCGCTGGCGGCGCTGGCGGCGCTGGCATCGGCACTCGTCGCTGTCCGGCACCGTTAGGCCCTCTTTTCTCTTCGAAACGGCCTAGCCAAACTAAGTGGTCACGCGGTGAGAACCAGATATGAATCGGTTGGTACGTCTGGCCGTCGCCACTGCGATGGTCGCATGGTTGCTGACGATGCCAGCGGCCGCCGCGACCCAATCGCAGGTCACGCTGACCGTCTCGGTCGTCGACGGCAACGACGTGGCGGTCGGCGATGCAACCGTCACGGCCACGTGGGACGACGGCGAGCGGACGGCGACGACTGCGAGTAACGGCCGTGCGTTCGTCGACGTCCCCGAGGGCGCCGACGTAACGCTCGAAGTCGACCACGAGAACTACACGCGCAACTTCCCCGTGACCGTCGAGGACGCCACCGAACAGGACGTGACGCTTCGCGTCTCGCTGAAGGGCGAGGGGGCCGTCGCGGTGACCGACGCCGAGGACGAACCGCTCGCCAACGCGACCGTCGAATTCCGGCAGAACGGCCGGACGGCCGTCTCCGGCGAAACCGACGCCGACGGCCGCTTCGAGTCGGGCACCATAGAACAGGGCAGCTACACGATGCGAGCGGTCAAACCGGGCTACTTCCGGGAGGCGATTACCGAGCGGGTCCGCGCCGATAGCAGCCACGAAATCTCGCTGGAGCGTGGGTCGGTCCGCCTCGAAGTCATTGCGGTCGACGACCACTTCGACCCGCCGGAACGCCTCGAAGACGCCGCCGTCCAGGTCAACGACACCGACGGCGAGGTCGCGCGTGTTCGGGCCTCCGGCGGCACTGCGTCGCTGAGCCTTCCGGTCAACACCCGATACACGGTCTCGGTCACGAAGGACGGCTACGTCGAATCCAGCAACCGACTCACCGTCCGGGAATCCGACCGGTCGGTCGAAATCGCGGCCCAGCGGACGCCGACGCTGACGATCGAACGGCAGAACGACCAGGTTGTCGTCGACGAGGTGACGCGACTCCGGGTCGTCAACGCCTACGGCGAACCGCAGGCGAACATCACCATCCGGAAGAACGGCAAGACGGTCGGCGAGACCGACGCCAACGGTGAACTCACCGTCACCGTCGACGCCGCGGGCGAAAACGAGTTCCGCGCGGTCGGCGACGACCTCGAAAGCGATTCGGTCGTCGTCGAAGGCGTCGTCCCGGCCGACGAGACGACGGCGACCGACCCTGCGACCGATTCGGCGACCGACACCGATGGCGGCCGCGACGGCGAAACCGATAGTGACGGCCCCGGCTTCGGGGCTGTCGTCGCCGTCCTCGCGCTCGTCGCCGTCGCGGCCGCCCTTCGGCGCTGACCGACGGCATCGCGGAGCCTTTTGTAGTCGCCCGTGGATACCCCGCCATGAGCGAGGCGGGCGACGCCGGTGCCGACTTCGATTCGGACCAGGGTCTCCGTGGCACGGTCCGGCAGGTCCTCGCGCTCGAACGGGACGTGCTCGTCCTCTCCGTGGCGATGTTCGCCTTCAGCCTCGGCTTCCAGATGACGAGTCGGTACGTCCCGCGGTACATGTCGGTGCTCGGTGCCGGCGCGGTCGCTATCGGCCTGTTCGGCACCTTCGGCAACCTGATTTCGGCGGTCTATCCCTACCCGGGCGGTGCCGTCTCGGACCGCATCGGCTCCCGCTTTGCGCTGACGCTTTTCGGCCTCGCCTCGACGGTCGGCTTCCTCGTGTGGTTGTTCGCCGACGCCTTCGGAACCGTCGCCGTCCCGCCGGTCGGAACGACCGTCGAGGTACTGGGCTACAAGGTAGTCGTCGGCTGGCTCGAACCCGCCGTCATTCCGGTCGGGATTTTCCTCGGTCTCGTCTTCGCGCAGGGCTGGAAGTCCTTCGGCCTCGGCGCCACCTTCGCCATCGTCAAGCAGGCGGTCGAACCGGACCAGCTGGCGACCGGGTTCGCGACCACCGAGACCGTCCGGCGGACGGCCTTTCTGCTCGGCCCCCTGCTGGCGGCGGGCGTGTTGACGGTCTTCGCCTTCGAGACCGGCTTCCGGGTCATCCTCGCGGTCGCGGCGGCCTTCGGCCTCGGGGCGACGGTCGCCCAGCATCTCCTCTACGAGGCCGAAGAAGACAGCCTCGGCAAGTCCTTCGAGGGCGTGGGGACGGTCGTCGCCGACCTCCGGTCGATGCCCACCGAGTTGCGGCCCTTACTCGTCGCCGATACCTTCGTCCGCTTCGCCAACGGCATGGTCTACGTCTTCTTCGTCATCGTCGTCACCGAGTTCCTCGCGGTCGGCGTCTCCCTGCCGCTGGTCGGCCGCCTGAGCCCCGACGCCTACTTCGGCGTCCTGCTGGCGGTCGAGATGCTCGTCGCCCTCCTGGTGATGGTGCCGGTCTCGCGGCTCTCGCGGCGGGTCGGCCTCAAGCCCGTCGTCGCCCTCGGCTTCGCCGTCTACGCCGTCTTCCCGGTGTTGCTTATAAATGCGCCGCCGAGCGCCACCGTCCTCGCCCTGCTGTTTGCCTTCTCGGGGCTCCGATTTGCCGGCCTGCCCGCGCACAAGGCGCTTATCGTCGGCCCCGCCGAGCGGGGCGCCGGCGGGCGGGTAACCGGCTCTTACTACCTCGTCAGGAACGTCGTCGTCGTCCCCTCGGCGGCCATCGGCGGTGCGATGTACGCCTTTTCGCCGGAGGGCGCATTCGCGACGGCGACCGCCGTCGGCGTCGTCGGCGTCCTGCTGTTCCTCGTCTTCGGCGAGGACTTCGAGGACGCCGTTGCGGACGGGGCGTGAGCGTCCCACTCGATTCGTCGGGCGTATCGCTGCAACCCCGACGACCGGTATCATCGGTGACGTAACTGATTTCAGATGAAATATCTCACCGGCGGTGTCTCCATGAAAGCCACAAATAAACGCTCTATAGTCGCTCTTCGAATGAAGGGCGTCTATTACGAGATACAACACTGTAAATTGGTAGTAGTTAACTCGGGGGCGGAACCTATATTTGGTATCAGTCCATCGGTATTTCCATGCCGATACAACGCCGTCAGTTCCTCTCGGCGATGGGCGTTGGAGTACTCGCCAGCACGGCCGGGTGCGGACAAGTCGTTGGAGACGGCGACGACGAACAGCCGGAGGTGGCCGGCGAAACGCTCACACTCACGACGACGACCAGTACCTACGACACGGGACTGCTCGACGAGATTCACCCCGATTTCGAAGATATGTACGGCGTGTCCGTCAACGCTGTCGCTCAGGGAACCGGTGCCGCCCTCGAATCGGCTCGCAACGGGGATGCGGACGTGGTGATGGTTCACGCCCGCGGCCTCGAAGACGAGTTCATGCGCAACGGCTACGGCATCAACCGCCGCGATTTGATGTTCAACGACTTCGTCATCGTCGGCCCGGAGAGCGACCCGGCTGGGGTTCAGGGGGTGGGGTCGGCAACGGAGGCGCTCAACGCCATCGCCGATACCGGGGCAACGTTCGTCTCCCGCGGGGACAACTCCGGGACCCACACCAAGGAACTGAACCTCTGGGAGGCTGCGGGGACCGAACCCGGTGGCGACTGGTATCAGGAGACCGGTAGCGCGATGGGCGAGGCGCTGAACATCGCCAACCAGCAGGACGCCTACACGCTCTCGGACCGCGGCACCTTCATCTCCCAGCGCTCGGACCTCGACCTCACGATTCTGGTGCAGGGTCCCATCGAGGACGGCCCGGAGATACTCGCGAACCCCTACGGCATCATGGCGGTCAACCCCGGCGTCCACGACAACGCCAACTACGACCTCGCGATGGCCTACATCGGCTGGATTACCAGTCCCGGCGCTCAGGACGCCATCTCGAACTATCAGGTCAACGGGGAACAGCTGTTCTTCCCCGAGGCCGTCTCCGAGGACCCCGACTTCCAGCAGTACGTTCCGGAAGGCTGGAGTAGCGACTCCTCAGACGGGTAATCGTGCCGCTCGAACCAGTCGTCCAACTGCTGCCGGCACTCCTCGACCTGCCGTTCCGGGAGGGCTACGTCGCGAGCATCATCTACGTCTCGCTGTACGTGAGCCTCATCGCGGTGACACTGAGCACGCTGTTCAGCATCCCGGTCGCCATCGTGATGGGCTTTACCGACTTCCCCGGCAAACAGTTCGTGAAGTCGGTCATCAACACGGGGATGGGCTTTCCGAGCGTGGTCGTCGGCCTGCTCGTGCTGTTCGCCGTCTCCAATCAGGGACCGCTCGGACCGCTGAACCTCATCTTCACCACGGAGGCGATGATAATGTCGCAGTTCGTGCTCGCGACACCGCCGATTACCGCGATCAGCCTCGCGGCTATCACCAGCGTGAACGAGAACGTCCGGGATGCCGCACACGTCCTCGGCGGCACGCGACTCGACGTGGCGCTGGTCGTCCTCAAGGAGGCGCGGTACGGCATCGCCACGGCCATCTTGGCCGGGTTCGGTCGCGCCATCAGCGAGGTGGGGTCCGTCCTCATCGTCGGCGGCAACATCACGAGCGCCGAGGGCATCTCGAAGACCCGAACGCTGACGACCGCCATCCAACTCGAAGCCCGGCAGGGCCAATACGAGACGGCGATGGTACTGGGGGGAGTCCTGGTCGTGCTCGTGCTGGCCGTCAACGCCATCGTCGTCCGCCTCGGCGACCAGGAGGTGCAACGCTGATGCTCCGAGCGACCGACGTCTCACAGTCGTACGGGAACGAACGCGTGTTTCGGGACCTCTCCCTCGACGTCGATACCGGCGAGGTCGTCGCCGTCATCGGCCCGTCGGGTGTCGGAAAGTCGACGCTGCTCCGGACGCTCGCGCTGTCGCTCGAACCGGACGACGGGACGGTCACGTTCGACGGCGCGGACGCGTGGGCCGTCGACGAAACCGAGCGCCTCTCGTTGCGGCGCCGCATCGGGATGGTCTTCCAGGAGGCCAGCCTCTTCGACGGGTCGGTCGCCCGCAACGTCGAATACGGGCTTCGCATCCGCAGGTCGTGGTCCGAACGGCTCCGCAGCGAACTCCACTCGCTCGTCAGTTCGAACGGCACCGCCGACGCCGTTCGTGAATCCCTTGACGTCGTCGGATTGACGGACGAGATGGGCCAACACGCGGGGTCGCTCTCCGGTGGGGAGGCCCAGCGCGTCTCCTTCGCCCGCGCGCTCGCCTACGACCCCGATGTCCTGTTGCTCGACGAACCGACGTCGGATTTGGACCCGCGCAACACCGCGGTTATCGAGGAGGCAATCGCGGAGGCCCGTAACCGCGGTATCGGGGTCGTCGTGGCGACACACGACATGCATCAGGCCGAACGCGTGGCCGACCGGGTGGCGGTGCTACTCGACGACAGCATCACGGAGGTCGCCCCGACGGAGGTCATCTTCGAGGACCCGTCCGATAGCCGCACCCGGAAGTTTATCTCCGGAGAGTTGGTATACTGAGCCGAAACGCCCCGTCGCTACCGGCGCGAATGATTCATCAATGACGCTCAGCAAGGGGTTCGAGCCCCACCTCGTAATCGACGAGACGACGGTCACCGGCCGCGACATCGAGATGCTTCGGGCCATCGACCGGTTCGGGTCGATGCACGAGGCGGCGAACGAACTGGGTCGGTCGTATCCGCATCTGCAACGCCGCGTCGTCGAACTTGAGGAGGCCATCGGGCAACTCACGAGGCGCGTCCGGGGCGGCAAGGACGGGGGCGGAACGCAACTGACACCGGACGCACTCGACCTCATCCGACGGTTCGAGCGATTGCGGGTCGAACTCAGCGGCGTCACGAGCGTTCCCGAATCCGTCATCTCGGGGACCGTCATCGAGCAGTACGGGGAACTGGCGACGGTTCGAACGGCCGCCGGCGAAATAACCGCTCGCGTCCCGACGCCGGCCGAGGAGGTCGAAATCGCCGTCCGCGCGGACGCCGTCGTGCTGATAGCCCCTCGCTCCTCGTCGGAGGGCCACACCAGCCTCCGAAATCAGTTCCGGGGAACCGTGGGTGAACTCGCAATCGGCGATGCGACGGCCACCGTGACCGTCGAAATCGCGGACGGCGTCACGATAACGTCGGTCGTCACCGAGGAGAGCGTGGACCGACTCGGCCTCGAGGAGGGGGCTGACGTTATCGCCGCGTTCAAAACGACGGCAGCACGGGCCACAGCGATAGAGTCCGATTCCGGCTGAATCTACGGTCGCGACCCTCCGCTACTCCTCGTAAGCGCCCTGCCGTTCGAGTTCACCCCGCCGTTCGAGGACGGCGGGCGTCCGACAGACGCCGTCGGCGCCCGTCACTTGCGGGACCGTGCAGTTGTTACAGCTCTCGCAGATGGCGGCCGCGCCGTCCTCACCGAGCAATCGCGCCGGGAGCCGTGGCTCCGCGTAGAAGGGCCGGGCCATCCCCGCGAGGTCGCAAGCGTCGCCGAGCAGGCGGTCGATGTGAGCCCGCTCCCGGAGGCCGCCCTCCATGAGGACGGGCACGTCGACTGCCTCGCGCACCCGACGACAGAGGTCGGCGTTCCAGCCGGGGTCGGTCGGGAACCGGCGGGCCTGCAGGCGATTTAAAAGCGCCACGGCGCGGGCGCGCCGACGGCTGCCGAACGCCTCGGCGTAGCCGTCCTGAAATCCCTCGTGGGTCCACGCGCGGTCGGGGTACTTCCCGCGGACGATGCTCATGTCCCAGAACGTGGAGGTGCGGACGGGGACGAGGCCGTCGAAGCCGATGTCGGCGAGTAATCGGGCGATAGCGACGGCGTCCTCGTCGTCGAGATGTCGGCGGACCACGCGTGGCGCCGCGGTTTCGGCGGGTATCTTCGTCACGAGCGGGATGTCGCCGGCCCGCGCTCGAATCTCGTCGTGGACGAGTTCCAGAAACCGGGCGCGTTTCGAGCGCGACCCGCCGAAGGCGTCCGTCCGTCGGTTATAAAAGGGCGAGAGGAACTGCTGGATGATGCCCATGTTCGCGCCCGCGAGGTGGATGCCGTCGTAGCCGGCGTCGACGGCGCGGGCGGCCGCCCGCCCGAAATCCGCCGCGAGTTCGCGAACCTCGTCGGTCGAGAGCACTCGCGGCGACAGCGACAGGAGTCCGAGGCGGTCCAGCGCCCGGAGTTGCCACGGCGGCCGCGAGACGGCGAGTTGCCGGCGGTCCGGGTGAGTCTCTCGATAACCGGCGTGCCACGTCTCCATGCTTCGGAGGCCGCCGTGTTCGAGTTGGAGGAAAATGCTGGCGCCGTGGTCGTGAATCCGGTCGGTGAGCCGCGAAAGTTGGTTGACGAAGGCGTCGTCGTGAACGCGGGTCATCCCGGGCGCGGCACACCCGCCCTCGCCGCGGACGATGGTCGCCCCCTGGAATAGCAGGCCTGCGCCGGCCGCAGCGGCGGGTTCCAGTCCCGCGATGAGCCGGTCGACGGTGTCGGGGCCGTTGCCGGCACACTCCAGAAGCGGCGCTCGGTAGAGCCGGTTGGCAACCTCGTGGCCGCCGATGGCGACGGACTCCTCGAGCGTCGGCATCGCTCGAAATTCGTCGAGCGGCGCCAAGAAGTTGTTCCCGACTATTCGAATCGAACCGTCTCCGCCGCCGGGTCGACTTCGACTCGTCCGCCGATGGGGAGGGGTGCGATGGGCGTCGTGTGGCCCCAATCGAGGCCCAAGACGACGGGTGCCTCGGGGTTGTAGCGGCCGACCTCCTCGACTATCGTCTCGTAGAGGCGCTCGCGGTAGGCCTCCCGTTCCTCGCGATGGGGTTCGTGCCGGTAGCTTCGGGTCGGCGGCCGGCCGACGAGGACGCCGTCGAACCGCTCCAGGAGGCCGCGCTCGCCGAGACACATCAGGTTCGCGCCGACCATATCGGCGTCCGGAATCGTCTCGGAGGTCTCCAGACACAGTATCGCGCCGTCGAGCGCGTCGGCCTCGGGGAGATAGCGGTTCGTCGCCAGTTGCCACTCGATGATGGTTTGGTTGCCGCCCCATAGCCGCCCTTCGACGGCCTCGTCGCCGCCTTCCCACCGCCAGCCGGGATTCGGTTCGTATTCCGGCGGCGACCCCATCTCCTCGGGGTTGGTCCACCACGTCGTGGGTTCGTCGGTCCACTCGTCGCCCTCTTCGAGGTCGCCCATCGAATCCTCGAAGAAGGCGCGCCGACAGTAGCGCTCGGTGTAATCGGGCAGTTCGCCCGGGACGGCGAGTTCGTTCATCAACTGGGCGCCGTTGTAGGAGACGACGCCTGCGGTCCACGCCAGCAGGTTGAGGTTGGTGTTGTCGCTCATCCCGTAGAACCGCTTGGGGTTGTTCCGGAGCATGTCGGGGTCGACGTGCCGGAGGATTCGCAACTGGTCGGCGCCGCCGATGGTGGCGATGATGCCGTCGATGTCGGGGTCGCGGAGGGCCGCGTGGAGGTCGGCGGCCCGCGCTCGGGGACTGTCGGCGAGGAAGTCGTTGCTCTGTCTGGCGGTCGGATAGACGACCGGTTCGAGGTCGAAGACCTCCCGGAGGCGTCGGAGGCCGAGTTCGAAGACGTGCGGGGCGTCGTGGGCGCCGCCGCTGGAGGGGCCGATGACGGCGACGCTGTCGCCGGGTTCGAGTGCGGGCGGCGTGATGAATTCAGGGTCGGACATGTGCCCCGGTTGCGACGGGGGTGAGGAAAGCGTTTCTTTCGCGTGAGTTGGACTCACATTCCCGGCGTCGCGTGGGCTTCGCCGTCCTCCGGCCATCGGAACGCTCGGCCGGTAGCGTCCTTCTCGCTTAACTCGTCGAGAAGCCGCCGTCGACGACGAGGCCGTGGCCGGTGACGAAGGAGGCCTCGTCCGAGAGCAGGAAGGAGATGGCGTCGGCGACCTCCTCGGGTTCGCCGAGGCGCTTGAGGGGGTACTGCTGGGCGGCGCGTTCCTTGGCTTCCTCGGGGTCCTCTTGGGAGTCGAAGTACTGGTCGCCCAGCGGCGTCTCGATGAAGCCCGGACAGACGGCGTTGGCGCGGACGCCCTTCGGTCCGGCTTCGGCGGCGACGGCGCGGGTGAGGTTCAGCACGGCGCCCTTCGTCAGCGAGTAGACCGCCTGCTTCGGCAGGCCGAGGAAGGAGGCGAGCGACCCGACGTTGACGATGGCGCCGTCGCCCTGCTCCTTGAGGTGCGGCAGGGCGGCCTGACAGCCGTTCCAGACGCCGCGCAGGTTCACGTCCATCACGTAATCGAACATCGTGTCGGTGACGTCCTCGGTGTAGGCGGGCGGGTGGCCGACGCCGGCGTTGTTGACCAGCGCGTCGAGGCCATATTCGTTGACGGCCGTCTCGACGACGGCCTCGAACTCGTCGGCATCGGTGACGTCGAGTTCGTGGAAGACGGCCTCACCGCCGGCCTCCTCGACGGCGTCGACGGTCTCCTGGCCGCCGTCCTCGTTGATGTCCGTCGCGACGACGAACCCGCCCTCTTCGGCGACCGACACCGCGGTCGCGCGACCGATTCCCGAACCCGCACCGGTGATGAACACCGTATCGTTTTCGAAGCGCATGGCCGTACATTGGTAGCACTATTGATAAAGCCTTGCTAACGGATCACTTGCGGCGGTGGCGGTCCGAGCGAGACGCTCCGTAATCGGTTTGCCCCCTCGCCGCGCAGGGTCGGTATGCTCGAACCCGGCGACGATGCCCCCGACTTCGAACTCGAAAATCAGGACGGCGAGACGGTGCGACTGTCGGATTTCGACGGCCGCGTGGTCGTCTACTTCTACCCGCGTGCCGATACCCCCGGCTGTACGACCGAGGCCTGCGGGTTCCGCGACAACTGGGACGACTACGCGGACCGCGATATCGCCGTCCTCGGCATCAGCGACGACCCCGTCTCGGACCTCGCCGAGTTCGCCGAGAAGTACGACCTCCCCATCGACCTGCTGTCCGACGAGGACGGCGAAGTCGCCACGAAATACGACTCCTACGGCGAGAAGAACACCTTCGGGAACACCTACGACGGCGTCTTCCGGAACACCTTCGTCGTCACCGACGGCACGGTCGAGGCCGTCTACGCGGGCGTCGACCCCGAGGGCCACGCCGAGGAGATCCTCGCGGACCTCGCATAAACCGGCTCAGGTCCCCCGTCTCTCTACCGCCAGCGCCTCCGGCAGGTCCGGCCCCCGTCGATACGGGTCCCGCTCGAAGGCCTGCAACGTGACGACGACCCGCCCGTCCGGCGTCGGCCCGCGCAGGACGACGCCCTCGGCGGTGACGGCGACGTAGGGCACGTCGGCAACTGGTTGGGCGGCCAATCGCTCGCCGGTGAACTCCATCGCCTCGACGAGGGCACCGAGCAGTGACTCCAGCAGGCCGGCCTCCCGGAGTACTGTCTCATACGGACCGGCGACCGCATCGCGGTCGTCGGTCGACTCGCCGTCCCAGCCGGCGGCGACGGCGTCGGCACACGCCAGCGCCCGCCGGAGGGTGGGTCGGTGTTCGCCGAGCAGGCGTTCGCGGACGGCCGGCACGGTCACGCGGTGTCGGGTCCGAACGCCGGTACCTCGGCGGGCGGTTCGTCGGCGGGCTGGCGGGTCGACAGCACGAGCGTCGAGAAATCGGTCTGGGAGATGTCGCCCCGTTCGAGCGCGCGGAACCAGCCGGCGCGGGCCTCCCACTCGCCGTGGAAGCCGCCGTCGGTGTTGAACACCCAGCAGTGGACCGTTTGCGGCTCCCAGCCCGTCTCGTGAGCGTCGACGAGTTCCGTACAGACGTTGCCGATATCCCCCTGCGTGAGCCCGCCAGCGGTGGTTTCGTACTCGACGTGGACCACGCGGTCGCCCTCGCCGTCCTCGGGTTCCTCGACGGCGTGGTCCTCGACGTAGACGCCGAGGCTCATCAGGTTGCGTTCGAGTCGGTCGACGACCTCGGCCATACGCCTTCTTCGAGTCCAGCGAAAAGAAGGTGCCGCCTACACCGGGTCCGGGGCCACCTCTTGAAAGTCGAGGACGGCCTCCCGGAACTCGTCGGGTACGCGGGTCGGGTCGCCCGACTCGTCGACGGCGACGTGGACGACGCCGCCCTCCACGAGGACCTCGCCGTCGTCGTTGCGACACTCGTATTCGAACTCGATGCTGGATTCGCGGATGGCCGAGACGCGAACCGCGTTCCGGAGCGTGTCGCGGAACTCCGCCGGCTTGCGGTAATCGAGGTCGATGTGGACGACGTGGACGTCCCAGTCAGCCGCCGTCAGGTCCTCGTAGGGATAGCCGATGGCCTCCAGATACGCGGTAAAGGCCTCGTCCTGAAACGTGACGTAGTTGCCGTAGAAGACGATGCCCTGTGCGTCCGTCTCCTCGAAGCGGACGACGTTCTCGTAGACCTCGTGCATACGCGTGAGGCCGCGTGGTTCCGGTATAAAGGTGTGGCCGAGCGGCGGCTCAGAGGTACGTATCTCGAACCGTCTCGTCCAGTAGGCCGTCGGGTTCGAAGACGATGTAGACGACGACGAACGGCTCCTGTGGGTCGATGACGAGCACGGAGAAGGGCGGGTCGACCGTCTCGTTGTGGGCCGCCCGCGCGACCAGCGGCTCCAGCGGCTTGTGGCCGTCCCGGAACTCGACGAAGAGGTCCTGACTGCCGGGCTGGTCGGCGAAGGTGTAGACGACGCCGTTGGCCTCGTTGTCGGTGTTGTAGGTGACCCGCGAGTTCATCGCCTCGCCGTCGGCGCGGGCCGCCTCGAAACAGTTCTGGGCGGCCTCGAAGACGGGCTCGTCGGTGCGGACGAACTCGAAGGTGGTCGCGGTGTCGATGTCTGCCGATTCGACGACCGGCTCGTCGCCGTCCCACGAGATGTCGGCCTCGACACGGTTGCCCACCTCGACGTCGTCGGGTAGCGCATCACGGGAGACGTAGGTCGGGTCCGCCGACTCGACGTCCAGAAGGAGCCACTCGTCGTCGTCCCGTCCCTGCAGTACCCGGAAGGGGCCCTCGGTGCGGGGCGTCCCGTCGGCGGTCGGCGCGGTCATAGCCGGGCTTGGCGACGAGCGGGGATTAGTGCCACGAAAGCCGGCGGTCGGCGGGCCACCGCGTCACATACGGACCGTCGTAACGAGCTTCCGATCATCGCCAGCACGGGGCGGCGATGACCGGTCACGGCTTACGACGGTCCGTATCAGTCCCACGACAGCAGCGCCCGCAGTTGCGCCTTCGAGAACAGCGAGGTCGGCCGGTCCATGTGGACCGCGATCTCCCCCGAAAAGGCGCGCATCCCCACCTTCTGGATGGGTCGGGGCATCGAGTAGCCGGCCCGGACGAGCGACCCCAGACGCTGGTCGTTCCGGAGTTCGTCGCGCCACGCGCGCTCGTAGTCGTCCAGCGTCGCCGGCTGTCGGGGGTCGATCTCCCGGGCGGCGACGTCGGCGGCGCGCATCCCATAGAGGATGCCGCCGCCGGTGAAGGGCTTGGTCTGGGCGGCGGCGTCGCCGACGAGGAAAGAGCGCTTGCCGACCGTCCGCTCGGGCGGGCCGATGGGAATGGCGCCCGAACAGCGCTTGTCGATATCGGCATCGTAGTCGGCAACGAGGTCGTCGAACCGCTGTGGGGCGTCGTCACCGGGACGGACCGCAAGCCCGTACTCGACGCCCGAATCGCCCCGAGGGATGCGCCACGCGAAGAAGCGCGGGACTGTCAGGTGGACGTCGACGAAATCCTGATGGTCGGGTTCGAAATCGAAGCCCAACACGCCGTGGAGGAGTTCCTCGGGTTCGGGTAGACCCACTTCGTCTCGGACCCGCGAGCGCGGCCCGTCGGCGCCACAGACCATCCGCGCCTCGAAGGTTTCGACGCCGTCGGGGCCGCTGGCGGTCACCTTGACGCCACCCGGTTTCTCGTCGACGGCGGTCACCGTGTAGCCGTCTCGGACTTCGGCACCGGCGTCTTCGGCACACCGAGCCAGCGTCTTGTCCAGACCCACCCGGTCGATGGCGTTGGAGACCGGCTCGTCCTTATAAAAACGGTGGGCCTCGCTGTCGGCGCCGCCGAGGTGGAACCGCGCGCCGTAGATGTCGTTCTGAAAGAGGTCATCGCGGGCGCTGTCGGGAGTGAAATCCCAAATGTCCAGACTCACGTGGCCGGAACAGGCCAGCGGCCGGCCGATTTCACCGGATTCGAGAACGAGCACGTCGTGGCCGGCGTCGGCGGCCGAGCGGGCGAAGCGGGAACCTGCCGGGCCGGCACCCACGACGACGAAATCGCGCATGTTCGTTGAAGGGTGACGCGCGGCAAAATATCCTCCGCTGGCGGGCGAGCGCTTCTAGCTCTCGTCGCTGCTACCGAAGACCCGGCCGATACCGGGAACGATGGCCGCGAACTTCGTCACCCAGCCGAGTTTGAACAGGCCGATCTGGGAGAGGACGCCGAGGACGAACAGGATGCCGAAAAGCGGGAGTTCGAAGCCGAGGAGCCCCGTCGCTGCCAGCGGGTCGAAAAGCAGCGGGTCCGGCGAGAGGTTCTCCCGGGCCGCCGCGAAGTGCTGCATCTGGACCTTGCCGCTCGCGAGTGCCGCCCCGACGAAGGCGGTGATAAACATCAGGGCGTACTTCGTCAGCGCGAAGCCGATGACCGACCCGACGATGCCAGCGACGATCATGACGAGCCACTTGATGAGGCCGCCCTCGGTGAATATCGGCGTGATGACGTAGAGGCCGAGATACGCGCCGACGACGAAGGCCGGTATTGCCGTCGCAAACGACAGCGCGACGTAGGACAGTGCCGCTCCCAGCGCACCTCCCACGAGGACCGCTATCGCGAAGCCGATGATTCCTTCCGCGCCGAGGGCGGGCAGCAGCGTCGGCGCGAGGATGTACCCCCCGCCGGCCCCGATGAGGAAGCCGAGCAACGCCACAGCGTAAATCGACAGGGCTGCGCCGAAAAAGACCAGCACGAGCCCTGCGAGCAGCAACCCGATGTTTACCAGTTCCATGTCTGACCTATCAGAATCCACCAAAATAAGCTTGGAGGCTACGAGCGGCATAAACAGGCTATAAATAATATAAAAGCATCCGCTCGGCGCGCGGAGCGCGCCGAGCGGTTCACCGGACTTCGAGCGCCGAAGGCGCTCGAAGTCCGGTAGCGTCGACTGACTAACGCGGTGCCGACCGAAGGGAGGCACCGCGGCTGGAAGGAGGCGCGCATATTTTCCCCATGTTTTTGCCGCGAGCCGGGGGTGCGCCCCGAAGCGGGCGCACCCCGCGCTCGCGTGCAAAAAGTGGGGGTTAGTCAGCAGTAATTTCCTTCCCGGTCTCCTGTGCGTCGGCCAGCACCTCGTCGAGCGGCTTGTCGAGCGGCTCGTTGTAGAGCAGGACGTCGATGGGCAGTGTCGGGGCGCCGTCGACGAGGTTCTCGAGGAGAACGAGGCGCTCGCGGGCCCGGGACATACCGACGTAGAAGACGCGGCGTTCGTTGTCGGTCATGGTCGGGACGGGGTCGGAGTGTTTGTTGAACTCGGTGACGCCGGCGACGTCTGTGGGGTCGTCGACGGAGGCGGCCATCTGCTCGACGACCTTCTCGGTGAGGTCGGTGGCGACGAAGACGTGGTCGGCCTCGCGGCCCTTCGCGGAGTGGATGGTGCCGAGGCGGAGGCGGGTGGGGTCCATGCCGCGGTAATCGCCCTTGAAGTAGGCCTTCACGGAGCGTTCCTGGAAGTTCGAGACCTTGGTGAGCATGTCGGCGGCGGAGGCGGGGCCGGGCGCGAAGGGGGCGTGGTCGTCGACGAAGTCGGGGGCGACGGCCATCTCGGTGAGGTCGTCGACGCCGGCCTGCTCCTGAAGCTCGTCGAGGGCGTCGAAGTAGTCGTCGCGCTCGCCGGTGCCGAAGGCGCTTTCGGCCAGCATCTCGCCGAGGCGCTGGGCCTGCAGGCCGTCGATGCGCTCGCCATCGTCGAGGGCTTCGATGGCGTCGACGTAGCCCTGCAGGCGGTCGGTCCACATGCGCTGGTCGGTCAGCGACGTGAAGGGGATGCCCTCGTCGATGAACTCGTCCATGAACTGGAACATCTGATAGCGGGCGCGGAACAGCACCATCGCGCTGCCGTCTTCGTCCTGTTCGAGCGTCGAGCGGACGTTCCGAACGAGGTCGAGCATCGAGGGGTTCGGGACGGCTTCGACCGACCCGCCCTGTTTGCGGGGCTTGAGGTCCTTGTCCTGTCGTTGCTCGATGTGGCTAATCTGGGTGTTGACGACGTTGAGGATTTTCGAGGGGAGACGGTAGGAGTTCGGGAGGACGACGTCCTCGTCGACCTCCTCATCGAGGAGGAGCGCGGGGTCGGCGCCCTGCCACGCGTAGACGACCTGGTCGTCGTCGCCGGCGATGAGGACGCTTTCCATGTGCGGTTTCCACTCGTCGTAGACGCCGTACTGGAGGGTCGTGATGTCCTGGAACTCGTCGATGACGAGATGGTCGACGCTCGGCAGGAGGGAGCGCTGCTGGACGCGTTCGAGCATGTCGGCGAAGCCGACGACGCCCTCTTCGCCTTTATAAGACCGCCATGCGCGGATGGCCTCGGGGATGTCGACGCGGTCGTCCGAGGAGGGCCACGTTGGGGTGTACTTGTTGCCCGTCTGGGCGTTGTCGTCGATTTCCGGCGGGAGGCGGACCTCCTCGTCGTCCCACTTGAAGGGGACGTCGTACCAGTCGGCGACGTCTCGCTCGGTCCGCTGGAGCCACTGGGAGGTGGCGATGATCTTGTTGCCCAGCGTGGTCGACCGGGCCGAGCGGCGGCGGGAGGACTTGTACTCGTCCTCGAATTCGAGGCCGTAGTTCTCGCAGAACTCCTTTTTGTGCTTCTCGCCGACGACGTCGCCGCGGGAGAGGTTGAGGAGTTCGTAGGCCTTCGCGTGCATCGTACAGACGTTGCCGCGGAGGGATTTCGGCGTGCAGTCGAGGCGTTCGGCGAGGCGTTCGCGGACCTCGGCGGCGGCCGCGCGGGTGTAGGACACCACCAGAATGTCGTTGACGTCGACTCCGTCGTCGAGCATGTCGTCGACGCGGTCGAGCAGGGCGGTGGTCTTCCCACTGCCCGGCCCACCGAAGAGTCGTGTCACGTGGGTGGAATTAGCCATTATTCGTGTAAGGCCACGCTCGCGTATAAAGAACGTGCATTTGCGAGGGTCGGAGCGAAGCGAGACCCTCGAGGCGCGAACGGCGAACGGAGTGAGCCGTGAGCAGCGGGCGTCGGAGCGAAGCGAGACCCTCGAAACGTGAGCGGGGAGTGAAGCGACCCCATCGAAGTGCCCCACAGACAGCTGACACGCCTGCGGCTATGCTGTGACGTTACTCAAAAGTGGAACCGGAGGAGTGACCGCGAGTCAGTTCGGCTGCCAGCCGCAGACCGAGCATGTGGAGGCGTCGAGCCCGTGAAGCCCGCCACAGTCGGGACATCGTTTCTTGTTATAGTCTTGTTCCCAGGACGGAGATTCGGTCGTGTGGCCTCGTTCGTCGAGGAAGTCGTCGAATATATCTTCGTTCGCGGTCGCCATACAGGTTGTCATTGTTTGACAGTGGCAATAAATGCTGTGGTGATTCCTAACACGGTGGGGGTTCTCGTGGGGTACGGGTTACCGGCTGTTTTTGATGGCGGGCGCCGTATTCGCGGTATGAGCGATTCAGGCGAGCTGCCGCTGGTTCACGAGAGTCGGCCGGGCTCGGTCGAGGAGAACGCCCCGGCGGTCGTGCTGATTCACGGCCGCGGGACGAACGAACGCGACCTGTTGCCCATCGCCGCGCAACTGCTCGACGAACTGCACGTCCTCAGCGTGCGCGCCCCCAACGAGATGGGCGGGCCGAACAGCTACACGTGGTACGACCTCGACCCCGACCGCGTCGGCCTACTGGGCTTCAGTCAGGGCGCAATCACGAGCATGTCGGCCCTCCTAGAGCGACCCGAAGCTTACCGCTGGGTCGTGGCACTGAACGGCTATCTCGCCGAATCCCATCACGACGAGGTGGACAACGCCGAGGGCAAGCCGGTCTTCGTCGGCTGTGGGGCGATGGACCAGGTCATCCCGCCGGAGCGCGCCGAGCAGGCCGCCGAACTCTTAAAAGAGGGCGGCGCAGACGTGCGCTTCGAGCGATACGGCGTCGGGCACGGGACGGCGCCACAGGAGATTACCGACGTAGTGACGTGGCTGGAAGGCAGGTACTGAGTCGGCTATTTAAATAAACAGTAGTTGAAGCATCCGCCGAGCGGGGCGTTCGGAGAACGCCCCCGAGGCGGTTCCCGGCGCCGAACGAAGTGAGGCGCCGTAGCGACGAGTGACTACCGCGGCGCTGACCGAAGGGAAGCGCCGCGACAGGAACGAGTCGCGCATATTTTCACCACGTTTTTGCCGTCATCAGACCGCGTAGCGGTCTGATTGCCCATCAGATTCCGCAGGAATCTGATGACCGCGGAGGCGGGTTCGGCGCCTTGCGCGCCGAACCGCCGGAGCGTGCAAAAAGTGGGTGTTCTAGGCCCCAGCCTGACTCAGCGCGTTTTCGAGGTCGTCACGCTGGGTGACGCCGACGAAGCGCTCGACGATGCCGTCGTCGTTCTCGATGATGAGCGTCGGCAGCGAGCGGACCTGATACTCGTTGGCGACGTCCTGTTCCTCGTCGACGTTGACCTTCTCGAAGTCGACGTCGGGGTACTCCTCTTCGAGTTCGTCGAGGATGGGGTCCTGCGTCTTGCACGGGCCGCACCAGTCCGCATAGAAGTCCTTGAGGGTAACGGGCATGACTATCGGACGTTGTTTAGCCGCTCGCTTAAGGGTTTTCCAACCGGTGGTTCCGACCCACAGCCGCCACGGTCGGGCGCTGCCGAAAGGCTTACCCCCACGCCTGCGAACTGTCGCGTATGAGCAGCGGAGAAAACTCCGGCGGGCTGATGTCCAGTGCCGGACTCGTCCGGTACTTCGACGAAGAGAGCGGCAACACGCCCACGATGGACCCCCGAACGGTCATCGCCTTCGGCGTCCTGCTGGGCGTGTTCGTGTTGATGATGAACGCGTTGGCCTAAACCACTTTTTGCACGGGGCGCCTGCGGCGCCCCGTGCAAAAACGTGGTGAAAATATGCGCGACTCGTTCCTGCCGCCTCGCTTCGCTCGGCGTTAGTCACTCGTCGCTACGGCGCCTCACTCCATTCGGCGCCGGGTGGTTCGAAAGGCGCGAAGCGCCTTTCGTCATGCCAAAAGAGCGCGTCGCGCTCTTTTGAGCAAACCGCCTCGGGGGCGTTCTCCGAACGCCCCGCTCGGCGGATACTAACCTTGGTTCTTGCGTAGATTATTTAAGAAGAATAGTGGATGATGGATGATGTCCGCGAGCGCCCGCAGGGCGCGAGCGGTTCACCGCGCGAGCGAAGCGAGCGCGGGACCAAGGGCCGACCATCGGGAGGCCCGCCGTGTCTTTTTCATGAACGTTTTTGCCGGCGCGCGAAGCGCGCCGTGCAAAAAGGTTCAGGTGAAGCCTTTTATTCGAAAAAGACTGAGTGGCTTCTGTGTCAGAGTCGTCCGGCCACGCGCGATTCTTCCCGTACGATGAGCCGTACGACCATCAGCAGGATGCGATGGGCAACATCCGCGAGGCGCTCGTCGAGGAGCGCGACATCCTCTTCGAGGGTGCCTGCGGGACGGGCAAGACGCTGGCCTCGCTGGTTCCCGCCCTCGAATACGGCCGCGCGGCCGGCAAGACGGTCGTGATTACGACGAACGTCCACCAGCAGACCCGGCAGTTCATCGAGGAAGCCCGCGCCATCAACGACCAGGAGCCGATTCGGTCGGTCGTCTTTCGCGGCAAATCCTCGATGTGCCACATCGACGTGGGCTACGAGGAGTGTCAGGCCCTCCGGGATACGACCCGGGATTTGGTCGACAAGGAGCAGGATTTGGCGGAGTTGGAGGACCGCGAGGGCGAGCTGCTCGACGCGAGCAAAGAGGGCGACGGCGAGGCCGCCCAGGCCCGCGGGTCGGTCATGAACGAGATAGACGACATCGAGGCGAGCATCGAGGCGCTCCAGGAGGAGCGGAACATCTGCGACCGGTATTACAACAACCTGACCGGCGAGACCGACGAGTTCTACCAGTGGCTCTACGAGGACGTGCGGACGCCCGACGAAATCTACGAGCGCGCCCACGCGATGGACTTCTGCGGCTACGAACTCCTGAAGGACGGCATCGAGGGCGTCGACCTCGTCATCTGCAACTACCACCACCTGCTGGACCCGATGATTCGCGAGCAGTTCTTCCGGTGGCTGGGTCGTGACCCCGAGGACATCATCGTCGTCTTCGACGAGGCCCACAACGTCGCGGACGCCGCGCGGGACCACGCCTCCCGGAAACTGGCCGAGCAGACCCTGGAGGGCGCGCTGGACGAACTTGACGAGTCCGACGACGCCCGCGCGGAGCCGGCGGCGAACGTCATCGAGACGTTCCGGGACGCCCTCGTCGAGACCTACGAGGACTCTTTCGGCTTCGGCGAACGCGAGGCGGTCGGCGAGGACTGGGAGGACGTTCCCATCGACAACGAGGACGGCCGTGACGACCTGTCGGTGGCGTTCCTCCAGAACTATACTGGGCAGGGCTTCTCGACGGACCTCGACCAGGCGCTGGCGCTCGGTGAGGAACTGGACCGCCGCTACGAGCAGGCCTACAAGGACGGCGAGGCCACCACGCGCAAGGAGTGTCCGACGCTGTCGGCCGCGTCGTTCATCGAGGAGTGGATGGAGTCGTCGGTCGAACCCGGACAGTATCCCGTCCTGGGCGTCCGCCGCACCGAGACGGGCGTGGTCGGCCGCGCGGAACTCTACACCTGCCTGCCACAGCAGGTCACCCGGCCGCTCTTCGAGGAGTTGCATTCGACGATTCTGATGAGTGCGACTCTGCGGCCCTTCGAGGTGACCGAGGACGTGCTGGGTCTCGAAGACCCGGTGACGATGGCCTACGGCGAGCAGTTCCCGGAGGAAAAGCGGCGGACCTACGCCGTCGAGACGCCGGCGCTGTTCGCCAGCAAGCGGGACGACCCCACGGTACAGGAGACCGTCGGAAACGTCATCGAGGACACCGTCGAGTTCACGCCGGGCAACACGCTCGTCTTCTTCCCGAGTTACGCCGAAGCCGAACGGTACTACCACCGCTTTTCGGGCGATGCGACGCCGTATCTGGACGAGCCGGCGACGCGGGCCGAGGAGCTGCGACGGGAGTTCACTGCCGACGAGGGTGCGGTGCTTTTCACCTCGCTGTGGGGCACCCTCGCGGAGGGTGTCAGTTTCGACGACGACGACGCCCGAAGCGTCGTGGTCGTCGGCGTTCCCTACCCGCATCTCGACGACCGTCGGGAGGCCGTCCAGCGCGCCTACGAGGGCGCCTTCGGCGACGAGGGCTCCGACGAGGACGCCGGCTGGCGCTACGCGGTCGAAATCCCGACGGTCCGGAAGACCCGGCAGGCGCTCGGCCGTGTCATCCGGTCGCCGGAGGACTTCGGCGCCCGCGTGCTGGTCGACGAACGGTACACCCACTCCCAGCGCGTTGAACTGGGCGATTACAGCGTCTATCCCTCGTTTCCGCCCGAGGAGCGCAGCGAACACATCGACATCGCCCCGGAGAAACTCAAGTTCGCCATGCTGAACTTCTACAGCGACATGGACGCATGGGACGGCGCCCCGCCACAGCCATAGCCATGACCACGAACCTCGACCCGCGCCCGGAGAACCGACGGACGGCCGACGGCGAGGGCCCGCGCTGGTCGGTTATCCGCCGTGCGGTGCTGGACCGCGACGAGTACACCTGTCAACGATGCGGCTACCGGCGGGGACCGACGGATACCGCTGACGCGGACCGCCGACTGGAGGCCCACCACTCCTCCCCGCACGGAGCGCTGTCGCTGGAGGCGCTGGAGGAGTTCGTCACGCTGTGTGGTCCGTGTCACGCGACGCTACATCCGGACGACCCGGCCTACGGCGACCGGCGGGAGGCGGCGCCGCTGTTCCCACTTCCCGACGCGCCTCGGACCGTCTCGACGATGCGTTCGGACCGCCAGCACGTCTGCCAGCGCTGCCAGCACGTCGCCCAGTCGGCAACGGAACTGGCCGCCTACGAGGAGGATGGGCAGGACTACGTCCTCTGTAAGCCCTGTGCGGGCGCGTTGCTCGAAGCGGGGTACGACCCTGCTGACTTCGAGGCGGCGGGCGGCGTTGATGTCGAGGCGCTGGCCGACCGCGCCGCCGAGGCCCCCGTCCGCCCCGCGATGCTCGCCTCCGGACCAGTTCGGGCCTCGCGGCCGCCGAAGACGACCGTCGAACGCCTCGTCGCCGATACGCCGCTCCGATATCTGCTCAACCCCATCGGGATGACTGTGTTCTTCATCCTCCTGGGCATCGCTTTCTCGTTTTACGCCCTCTGAACGGGGAGGGCGATGCGCTCGGCGGGTTCGCGGTACTCCGACGACCAGATGAGAAGCGAGTCGACGGTCCACTCGCGGTCGAGGTCCGTGCCGGCCAACCGGCCGGCGTCGCCGCCGCGGGCGATGGTGATGTGGGGTACGTAGTCGTCGGCCTCGATGCCCTCCGCGGGGTCGAACCGCTCGCAGAGGCGGCGATGAAGCCGCTCGATGCCGGGCGATTCGACCCGGAGGTAGGCGACGGGACCGCGGCCAGTCGCCGGGTTCTCGAAGGTCTCGACGCCGGTGATGCGGGCCGAGAACGGCTCGGTGCCGACGATGCGGGAGCGGACCTCGCCGGCCAGACTGCGGGGTTCGCCGTCGCCGAGGCGTTTGACGACGAGCGTGTGGCGGTCACGGGGCGTGGCGTCGAAGCAGTTCGATGCCAGTCCGCGGGCGAGTCGCGATATCTCGGCAGGGACGGGCGCGTTGAGGCTGTACACGGGGTTAGATGTAATCGAGGAAGTAGGCGACGATGAGGGCGACGATGACGAGGCCGAGCAGCGACCCGACCCCGCTGAAGGCGAATTCGAGCACGTCGAGCAGTATCTGGACGATAATCCAGACGATGACCAACACGAGGACGATCTTCAGCAGGTCCTCCACGTCCATCCCACCACGGTTGGGAAGCATACCTCCACTGCGCCCGGAGAGTGCAAAAGCGCTGTGGCCCGTGTATGGAAGGCGAAACCGCTTTGGGAGGCCACGGCACACGAACGCGCATGCGGCGAACGCTCGCGGTCGTGCTCCTGACGGTCTGCTGTCTGTCGGCGACGGCCGGTCTCGCCGCCGGCGTCCACGACGAATCGACCGACGACACCCTCGGCATCGAACTGGCTCCCGACGGGGACGCCGACGTGGTCCACGTGACGACGTACAATCTGAGCGTCGACGAGGAGCGGTCGGCCTACAATGGGCTCGCTGACAACGAGACGGCGCGGGCCGAACACCGCGAGGCGACGCTGTCGGACCTCCAAGCGGCAGCGGCGACCGGTCGGAACGGCTCGGAACTCGACATGCGTGTCCGGAATCCGGCGGTCGAAACCTCCGAACGCGACGGCTACGGCTACGTGACGGTGACGGCCACGTGGGAGAGCCTCGCCTATCACAACGAGACGATGGTCGTCGTGACCGAACCGTTCCGGAGCGGCTACGAACCCGACCGCGACGTGACGATTCACGGGCCGGAGGGCTACCGACGCGGCGTCGTTCAGCCGCGTCCGGGAATCGCCCGACTGAACAGCGCCGTCTGGAGCTACGAGGGCACCGACTTCTCGGACCTCTACGCCGGCTTCGAGGAACACGACGACGGTACCGAGACGACGACCGCGACCGACGCACCGTCCGACGGCCCGGAAGCGACGACGGCCGCCCCCGACGGGGGACTGAAGGGCGTCGGGGTCTTCCTGCAGGCGGTCCTGCTGGCCGTGCTGCCGGTCGCGGCCCTCCTGCTGGCGTTGCAGCGACGGGAGTAGTCTCCCCTGCCCGAACCTCACTTATAAATCCACCCACCGTTCACCGCGTGCCCGAGCTGTAGATTCGGAAATGCCGCCCACATGGTGCGGTTTTAATCCGGGTTAATCGGGATTGACCGGGGTTGATTCGCGGGAACGGCTGTGTGTTTATATAGGGTTGCCGGGGGTAGAAGGGAGTATAATGAAGCACGCAAGCCTACTCGTTTCGGCGATGCTGGTGGTCGGGCTACTTGCCGTTCCGGCCGCCGGCATCGTTACGCAGGAGGGTCCCCCCGGCGACAACCGGACGGTCACGCCCGGCGAACAGCTGTCGGGTGTCGTCGGCGTTCAGGAAGCCGAGTTCGAGGGTGAGGTCGAGAACCGCGCCTACGAGATCGAACTGGAATCGGCCTCCGACGACGACGAGCGCGCCGACCGCGTGGCCGAACGCGTCGAGGCCCTCAACGAGCGCATCGAGGAACTGCGTGAGGAACGCGCGGAACTCCGCGAGGAACGTGCGGAAGGCGAGCTCAGCGAGGGCGAGTACCGCGCCGAACTCGCGACGCTCAACGCGGAAATCGAGACGGTCAACGAGCAACTGAACCGGACCAACCGGACCGCCGCCGAACTCTCCGAGGGCGCCCTTGAGGAACGCGGCGTCAACGAGACGGCCATCCGGACGCTCCAGCAGAACGCCGACAACCTGAGTGACGCCGAAATCGTCGCCGTCGCCCAAAGCATCGCGGGCAACGAGCGCGGTGAGGTCGAAGTCGAGGTCGAAATCGAGCGGCAGGGCGGCACCGTCACGGTCGAAGTCGAGCAGGAGGACGGCGAGCGCGAGGTCGAGGTCGAACACGAGCGCGGCGAACCTGAGAACGCCAGCGAGGCCGTTGCCTTCGCCGACGACCACGTCTCCTTCGCTGCGGACCGCGTCGCCGCCGCCGAAGAGGCAGTCGGCAACAACGCCAGCGAGGACGCGGCCGAGTCACTCGACGAATCGCGGACCGAACTTGAAAACGCCCGCGCGGCGCTGAACGACGCGCAGACGGCCCTCGACGAGAGCGACGAGGACCGCGCCTTCGAGTTGGCCGAACAAGCCGGCGACCACGCCGAAAACGCCATCGACGCGGCCGCGGACGCTCGAGAGGGCGGCGATGCCGAGGCCGCCGACGAGCGCGAAGACGACGATATCGAGGAAACCGAGGCTGCGGACGCTGAGGCCGACGGGGCCGAAGCCGATGAGGAAGAGGCTGACGAGGACCCCGACGAAGACGAGCGCGACAGCGACGCCGGGGAGACGGAAGCCGACGACGGCGAAACCGACGACGCTGACACCTGACGGGACCGCTGGGGGCGGCCCGGTGGCGCGTCTCTGATGTACGACTCGTTTTAACACGTCCTCGAACGGATGGCTACGACGGTTCGTTGTCGGCCCTTCCGTGTCGCGCTGGTGTCGTCGCTTTCGGCGGCCCTGCTTGCTCGTCGGCACCGATGAACACACCGCCCCACTGCGGTTCGTGATAGCGTGCCAAAGGATTCTTGCCGACCCGCAAGGGTTTAATAGCCCTCTGGGAATAGGTGGAGGTACATGACGACCACCCACCGTTCCGGCGCGGCCGATGTCACCGGTGGGTCCCTCATTCTCTCGCGACCGCGACGACCGGGCCGTTAGGCCCGAATAGTATCTACACCCCACGTCGCGTCGCCTCGCTTCCAACGATGACTGTCCGGTCGACAGTCGCTCCATCAACACATCTCACATGTCCGACAACAAACGCATCGCGCTCGCCTTCTCCGGTGGGCTCGATACGACCGTCTGCGTACCGCTGCTCAAGGAAGAATACGGCTACGACGAGGTCATCGGCGTCACCGTCGACGTCGGCCAACCCGAAGAGGAGTTCGCCGAGGCCGAGGAGACCGCCGAGGCGCTGAACCTCGAACACTACGTCGTCGACGCGAAAGACGAGTTCGCCGACCTCTGTTTCGACGCCGTCCGCGCCAACGCCTCCTATCAGGGCTACCCGCTCGGGACTGCGCTGGCCCGCCCCGTCATCGCGACGGCGATTCTCGAAGTCGCCCAGGAACAGGGATGTACCGGCCTCGCGCACGGCTGTACCGGCAAGGGCAACGACCAACTCCGGTTCGAGGCCGTCTGGCGTGACTCCGACATGGAGGTCATCGCCCCGGTCCGCGAACTCGGCCTGACCCGCGAATTCGAACAGGAATACGCCGACGAGCGCGACCTGCCCGTCGAGGGCGGCGACGAGGGCAAGTACAGCATCGACACGAACCTCTGGAGTCGCTCTATCGAGGGCTCCGAACTCGAAGAGCCGAGCTACGTTCCGCCGGAGGACATCTACGAGTGGACCACCGCGCCGACGGGCGAGACGCTCGAAATCGAGGTCGGCTTCGAGAACGGCTACCCCGTCAGCCTCGACACCGGTGAGCAGAGCTCACCGAGCAATCGGAACGCGAAGCGTTCCGATGACGGCGACGAGATGGAACCGGTCGCGCTCATCGAGGAACTCAACGACCTCGCGGGCGGCTTCGGCGTCGGTCGCTCCGACATCATGGAGGACCGCATGCTCGGCCTGAAAGTCCGCGAGAACTACGAGCACCCCGCGGCGACGGTCCTGCTCAACGCCCATCAGGCGCTTGAAGACCTCGTGCTGACGAAGGAGGAGCGTTCCTTCAAGAAGCAGATCGACCACGAGTGGTCCGAGAAGGGCTACGAAGGGCTGGTCAACGCGCCGCTCGTCGGCGCGCTCGAAGGCTTCATCGAGGAGACCCAGACCCGCGTCACGGGTACGGTCACCATCCGCTTCGAGGGTGGGCAGGCCCGCCCGGTCGGCCGTGACTCGAAGTACGCCGTCTACTCCGCCGACGCCGCCTCGTTCAACACCGAGGACGTCACTGGCGACATCGAACAGGGCGACGCGACGGGCGTGGCGAAGTACCACGGCTTCCAGGAGCGTCTCGCCAACCGCGTCATCAGCAGTCAGAACGACGAGGAATAACGGATGTCGGAACAGGGTGAGGAATCGCAAGACGTGGTCCGCCGCGAGCGCTTCAGCGGCGGCCCCGCCCGCGAGTTCCTGTCGAGCCTCGCGGCCGACGAGCGCATCTTCGCCGCGGACATCGCGGTCGACCGCGCCCATGTCGTGATGCTCGCCGAACAGGGCATCATCGACGAGGCGGACGCGGCCGACATCCTCGACGCGCTCGCCGAGGTCGAAGACGCGGGCCACGGCGCCCTCCCCGACGGCGAGGACGTGCATGCGGCCATCGAGACGGCCGTCATCGAGCGCGTCGGCGCCCGCGGCGGGAAGATGCACACCGCGCGCTCGCGCAACGACGAGGTGGCGACCTGCATCCGCTATCGCCTGCGCGAGGACGTACTGGACGTCGCCGAGACCGTTCTGGAGGCCCGCGAGGTGCTTGCCGAAGTCGCCGCGGCGAACGGCGAGACCGTCATGCCCGGCTTCACGCACCTCCAGCCCGCCCAGCCGACGACCGTCGCACATTACCTGCTGTCCTACGAGTCGGCGCTGTCCCGCGACACCGAGCGGCTGCTGGACGCCTACGAGCGGGTCAACCGCTCGCCGCTGGGCGCGGCCGCCTTTGCGGGAACGCCCTTCGAGGTCGACCGCGAGCGCGTCGCCGACCTGCTCGGGTTCGAATCGGTCATCGAGAACTCGATGGACGCCGCCTCGACGCGTGACTTCCTCGTGGAGACGACGGCGGCGGCCGCCGCGCTGGCGACGACGCTGTCGGGGCTGGCCGAGGACCTCGTCGTCTTCTCCAACAAGGGGTACGTCGAGCTGTCGGACGACTACTCCTCGACGTCGTCGATCATGCCTCAGAAGAAGAACCCCGACACGATGGAGCTCGTGCGCGCGGCGGCGGGCGATACCTCGGCGGGGCTGAACGCCCTGCTGACGGTGCTGAAGGGGCTCCCCCGCGCCTACAACCGCGACCTCCAGCGTGCCCATCCCCACGCCTTCGAGGCCGTGGATGCGGTGGCCGAGGCGACGGAGGTCGCCGCGGGCGCGGTTGCGACCGCCGACTGGAAAGAAGACGTGCTGGCCGAGGCGGCCGGCGAGGGCTTTTCGACGGCGACCGGCGTCGCGGACCTGCTGGCGATGGCGGGACTGCCGTTCCGCACGGCCCACGAGATGGTGGCGCAGGCGGCCGAGGAGGGCAGCGACTACGAGGCCCTGGAGGCGGCGGCCCAGGAGGTACTCGGCGAGTCCCTCTCCGAGCACGTCGACCGCGAGGCGGTGGAGGCGGCGCTGGACCCCGAACAGAGCGTCGCTTCGCGCGACTCCCTCGGCGGGCCGGCACCTGATGCGGTCGAGGCGGCGCTGGAGCGTGCCGTCGCGGGGGTCGAATCGGACATCGGCGCACTCGAAACGAAACGCGAGGGGTTGGCGACGGCCGCCGGCCGCCTCGATACGGAGGTATCGAGCTATGATTGACCGACCACGACCGCCGTCCCCCTCCGGGGACATAATACCAAATTCCTGATACTGGAAAACGCTTGGAGGTTTGAAATGCTTCTTTTGTGGCGTTAGAGTCGAGTATGCGTTGTTAATTCATTCTGACAAGTCCGAAGCGTTTAAGTGGTTAGACGGGCGAGTACGATGTACAATGGCAGAATGTCCCGAGTGTGGGGCCGAACTGGACCTGCACGACAACCTCGAAGTCGGAGAGATCGTCGACTGTGCGACCTGCGGTGCCGAACTCGAAGTGGTCGGTGACGACCCCGTCGAGCTGGATACGGCGCCCGAACTCGAAGAGGACTGGGGGGAGTAAGGCCCATGTTCGTCGGCGCAGCAGCGCACTCGACCGCGCGTGAGGGGATCGCACAATGAACGTAGGCGTCCTCTATTCGCGCATCCGCCGCGACGAGAAGCTCCTGTTGAGCGAACTCCGCGACCGCGGCCACGACGTGACGAAGATCGACGTCCGCAAGGAGCGGTTCGGTATCCACGACCCGCCGGAGGCCTTCGATGACGTCGACATCGCCGTCGACCGCTGTCTCGCGACCAGCCGGTCGCGCTACGTCACCCGGTTCGTCGACGCCTACGACGTGCCGGTCGTCAACGACCCGGAGACGGCGGCCATCTGCGCCGACAAGGCCCGCAACAGCCTCGTCCTCGCCGAGGAGGACATCCCGACGCCCGACACCGAGGTGGCCTTCACCAAGGAATCGGCCATGGAGTCCATCGAGAACTTCGGCTATCCGTGCGTCCTCAAGCCCGTCGTCGGCTCGTGGGGTCGCCTGATGGCGAAGATCGACTCCCGGGACGCCGCCGAGGCCATCCTCGAACACAAGGAGACGCTCGGCCACTACGAGCACAAGGTGTTCTACATCCAGGAGTTCGTCGACAAGCCCGGCCGTGACATCCGCGTCGTCGCTACCGACGGCGAACCCGTCGCGGCGATGGCCCGCTCGTCGGACCACTGGCTGACCAACGCCGCGCAGGGCGCCGAGACCGAGGAAATCGAGATTACCGACGAGATGGCCGACCTCGTCGAACGCGCCTCCGATGCGGTCGGCGGCGGCCTGCTCGGCGTCGACCTCATGGAGACGGGCGACTCCTACACCGTCCACGAGGTCAACCACACCGTCGAGTTCAAGGCGCTCAACGAAGTGACCGAGGTCGACGTGCCGAGCGCGGTCGTCGACTGGCTGGAAGCCAAGGTCCAGAAGGCCGAGGTGACGGCATGAGCGAGGCCGACTACACCGCCAGCGTCGTCGGCGGTAGCGGCTTCACCGGCGGGGAACTGCTCCGCCTGCTGGAGGGCCACCCCGAATTCGAGGTGGCACAGGCGACGAGTCGCAGTTACGAGAACAAGACGGTCGGCTCGGTGCACCCGAACCTCCGCGGGATGGACCTCCGCTTTTCCAGCCCCGAGGACCTCGAATCGGTCGACATCCTCTTCGCGTGTACGCCCCACGGCGTCTCGATGGACCACATCGACGCGTTTCAGGACGCCGCCGACACCGTCGTCGACCTGAGCGCGGATTTCCGCCTCGACAGCGAAGAACAGTACGACGAGTGGTACGACGGCCACATCCGGCCGGAACTGCTCGACGAGTCCGAGTACGCCCTGCCGGAACTCAACCGTGAGAACCTCCGCGGGGCGGACCTCATCGCCTCCGGCGGCTGTAACGCCACCGCGGCGATTCTCGGCCTCAAGCCGCTGTTCGACGCCGACATCCTCTCGGGGTCCGAGCAGATCGTCGTCGACGTGAAGGTCGGCTCCTCGGAGGGCGGCGCCGGCGGCGGCGAAGCGTCGTCGCATCCCGAACGCTCGGGCGTCGTCCGCCCCTACGCGCCGACGGGCCACCGCCACGAGGCCGAAATAGAACAGTTCCTCGGCACAAGCGTGTCCTTCACGGCCCACGCCGTGGACATGACTCGCGGCGCCTCGGCGACGTGTCACGTCTACCCCGAGGAACCGGTCTCGAAGGGCGACCTGTGGAGTGCCTTCCGCGGCAGCTACGAGAAAGAGCCGTTCGTCCGGCTGGTCGCTGGCGGCTCTGGGGTGTATCGCTACCCCGAACCGAAGGCGGTCGCCGGTTCGAACTACGCGGAGGTCGGCTTCGAACTCGACCCGTCGAACAAACGCGTCGTCGTCTTCTCGGCCATCGACAACATGATGAAGGGCTCGGCGGGCCAGGCTGTCCACGCGGCCAACGTCGCCTTGGGCCTCGAGGAGACGGCCGGCCTCGAATTCACGGGGATGCACCCCGTGGGAGCGCCCTGAATGACCGTCGTCGTCAAGATCGGCGGCGCCCGTGCCGTCGACCCCGAGGGCGCACTCGCCGACATCGGCGCCTTAAAAGACGAGGGCACGGACGTTGCCGTCGTCCACGGCGGGTCGACCGCTGTCGACGACGCGCTCGAACAGATGGGTATCGAACCCGAATACGTCGAGACCCCATCGGGCGTCGTCGGCCGCTTCACCGACGAGGAGACCATGGACGTCTTCAAGATGGCCATGTCCGGCCTCGTCAACACCGACCTCGTGACGGGCCTCCAGAACCAGGGCATCGACGCCGTCGGCCTGTCGGGCGTCGACGGCAAACTGTTCTACGGCCCCCGCAAGGAGGCCGTTCGCGTGGTCGAAGACGGCAAGAAGAAGATCCGCCGCGGCGACCATTCGGGCTCTATCAAGGAGGTCAACGGCGACCTGCTGGAGACGCTGCTCGACGATGGCTACACGCCCGTCGCCTCCCCGCCGATGCTCGCGGACGACGGTGTCGCCGTGAATACGGACGCCGACCGCGCGTCGGCCGCCGTCGCGGCCGAACTCGGCGGGACGCTCGTCTCGCTGACCGACGTGGCGGGCGTCTATCGCGACCCCGACGATTCCTCGACGCTCATCGAGCGCGTCGAGACGCCCGAAGAGTACGCAGAACTGAAAGACGCCGCCGAGGGCTTCATGGGCCGGAAGGTCATGGCGGCGACGGAGGCGCTGGAGGGCGGCGCGAGCGAGGTCGTCGTCGCCAGCGCCAACGCCGACCAGCCCATCCGGTCCGCCGTCGAGGGCGGCGGCACGCACATCCTGCCCAGCGCGCTTCCCAAGGACGATTAACACAATGAGCGGCTTCGTTTTCTCCGAGAAACCCATCAGCATCGAACGTGGCGAGGGCGTCTACCTCTACGACACGAACGACACCGAGTATCTGGACTTCGGCGCCAGTTACGCCTGCACCCCGGTCGGCCACTGCCACCCCGAGGTGGTCGAGGCCACGACCGACCAGGTCGAGCGTCTGATGTACGTCCAGGCTTCGTATCCGAACGCGCCCCGAACGGCGCTCTACGAGCAGTTGGCCGACGTTGCGCCGGGCGATATCGACAACGTCTGGCTCTGTAACTCGGGCACCGAGGCCAACGAGGCGGCGCTGAAGTTCTCGCGGCACGCCACCGGCCGCTCGAAGATCGTCGCGACGATGCAGGCCTTCCACGGCCGGACGATGGGAACGCTCGCCGCCACCTGGAAGGACGAATACAAGGAGGGCTTCGGCCCGCTGGCGGGCGATGTCGAGTTCGTCCCCTACGGTGACAGCGAGGCGATGGCCGAGGCCGTCGACGAGGAGACCGCCGCCGTCATCCTCGAACCCCTCCAGGGCGAGGGCGGCATCAACCCTGCCTCGACCGACTACCTGCAGGCGGTCCGCGAGACGACCGAGGAGGCCGGCGCCGCGATGATTCTCGACGAGATTCAGACCGGCCTCGGCCGGACGGGCACGCTGTGGGCGGCCGACGCCCACGGCGTCGTCCCGGACGTGCTGACGACGGCGAAGGGCCTCGGCAGCGGCCTGCCCATCGGCGCGACGCTCGTCAAGGACTGGATTGCCGAGGACTGCGGCAACCACGGGTCGACCTTCTCGGGCGGCCCCGTCGTCACCGCCGCGGCAGGCGCGACCCTCGACGTCATCGAATGCGAGGACGTGCCGGCACACGCGGCCGAGGTGGGCGAGTATCTGGTCGACCAACTCGAGGACGCCGTCGGCGACGAGGTCCGCGAGGTGCGCGGCGAGGGACTGATGGTCGGCGTCGAGGTGAAACGGGGGGCCAACCCCATCCTCCGTGACCTCGCCATCGACCACCAGATTCTCGCGCTCCCCGCAGGTCGCAGCGTCGTGCGCCTGCTGCCCCCGCTGACGGTCGAGCGCGAACACGCCGACGAGGTCGTCGACGCGCTGGAGGACATCGTCGCATGAGCGAGACGGCGCCCGAGGCCGACGAGGTGGCACGCGAGTTGCTGGAGACGCTCGTCTCTATCCCCTCGCCGACGCCCGAGGAGGAGGAATGTGCCGAGGCGCTCGCGGACTTCTTCCGCGAACACGACCGTGAGGTCTACATCGACGACGTCGGCAACGTCCGGGCGCCGGCGGACGATTCCGTGCTGTACACGTCCCACATCGACACCGTGCCGGGAGACATCCCGGTTCGCGTCGAGCAGGGCGACGAGGGCCCCGAACTGTGGGGTCGCGGCTCCGTCGACGCGAAGGGGCCGCTGACCGCGCTTGCCGTCGCGGCCGTCAGGACCGGCGTTTCCTTCGTCGGCGTCGTCGGCGAGGAGGTCAACTCCCGCGGTGCCCGCCACCTCATCGAGGACCGCGAAGCACCGGAGGCTGTCGTCAACGGCGAACCATCCGGGTGGGACGGGATTACGCTCGGCTACCGCGGCATCCTGCAGGGAACCTACGTCGCCACCTCCGAGTCCGGGCATACCTCCCGGCCGGAGAACAACGCCATTCAGGACGCCATCGCGTGGTGGTCGGCCGTCGAGGCGAAGTTCGGCGGCGACGGCTACGATGCCGTCTTCGAGCGCGTGACGCCCAAACCGGTCAGCATCGAGGGCGGCGTCAGCGAGGACGGACTGGCCGTCGAGGCGACGCTGGATGCACAACTGCGCGTCCCGCCCGAGTACTCGACCGACGAGGTTCGGGAGATGGCCGACGCCGAACTGTCGGGTTCGGGGACGGTCAACTGGAAGGACTCGGTCGAACCGACGATGCAGAGTCCCCGGACCGACGTGGGGCGGGCCTTCCGTATGGCCATCCGCGGGCAGGGCGGCGACCCGCGCCTGCTCCGGAAGACGGGTACCGCGGACATGAACATCTTCGCCGGCGCGTGGGACTGCCCGATGGCGACCTACGGCCCCGGCGATTCGGACCTCGACCACGCACCCGACGAACACCTCGAACTGCGCGAACTGGACCGTGCCGTCGCGGTCCTGGAACGCGTCGCGGAGGAACTGCAATGAACTTCCTGAACATCGACGACCTGACGCGCGAACAGCTCGACGAAGTACTCACCCGTGCGGCCGACCAGAAGGAGAAGACCGCCCGGGGCAAGACCGGTGACGCCATGGCTGGCAAGACGCTGGGCATGATATTCGAGAAGCCCTCGACGCGAACCCGGGTGTCCTTCGAGACGGGCGCGACCCAACTGGACGGCCACGCCATCTTCCTCGGCCCCGACGACATCCATCTGGGCCACGGCGAACCCGTCAAGGACACCGCCCGCGCGCTCAGCCGATACGTCGACGTCATCATGGGCCGCGTCTTCGACCACGAGGACGTCGTCGAGTTGGGCGAGTACGCCGAGGTGCCGGTCGTCAACGGACTGACCGACGACGCCCACCCCTGCCAGACGCTGGCCGACCTGATGACCATCCGGGAGCGCTTCGACGGCTTCGACGCCGAGGTGGCGTGGGTCGGCGACGGCAACAACGTCTGTCAGTCGTTCGTCCTCGGTTCGGCGCTCGTGGGGCTCGATTTGACCGTGGCGACGCCGGAGGGCTACGGCGTCGACGATGACATCATGGCCCGCGCCGACGAACTCGGTGAGGCCCCCGATACGACTCACGACCCCGAGGAGGCCATCGACGGCGCCGACGTCATCTACACCGACGTCTGGGTCAGCATGGGCGAGGAATCCGAGCGCGCCGAGAAACTCATCGACTTCTCTGAGGCCGGCTTCCAGATTCAGGAGGAGTGGCTCGACGACCGCCTGCTGATGCACTGTCTGCCCGCCCACCGCGGCGAGGAGGTCACCGACCCCGTGATGGAAAGCGACAACGCCATCGTCTGGGACCAGGCCGAGAACCGCCTGCACGCCCAGAAGGGTCTGCTGACGTACCTGCTGGAGTAGACGTTCTGCCGCCGGTTTCGTTTTTGACCGACCGACGACGTACCCGACGCGCCGACAGCTTCGCCGCCGGTTTCACTTTCACTTACGTGTTGACTGGCGCTGTCGTGTGGCGATTCGGCAGTCTCGGCCTACGAGGCGACGTTCTATCGTGAATGCGCGGTGTCGGTCGATTCGAACTGCATCCGGTCGCAGTCGGGCAGTTTCGTGGAACCCCACACTTTCACCGTGGCCTCGAAAGCCATTGATTACGAACCGGCGACTCTGAACGAATATGTATCTCGAAGCCGTAGCCGATGGCAGCAGCGAGGCCGACGCCCGCCGGGTCGTCATCGACCGCGAGGATTCGACCGCGCGCTGGCGGTGGCGCTGTCCGAACCGCCATTGCGACTGGGAACCGACCAACAGCCACATCTGGTGTGCGACGTGTGCGTCGCTGCACGACGTCGACCCCGAATACTGGGAGCTGTTGGACACCAAAACCGGCGAGCGCGTCCCGTGGGGCGCCGTGGAGTTCCGATGACCCTCGCGGAGGCACTGTACGTCCGTGTCGGTGCGGTTTTGCTGGCGGCCGCCGTGCCGCTGTCGACGCTCGTGGTCGTCGCCGCCGTCGAGGCGCTCGTGGCGGTCCCCGCCATCGCGGTCGGTGAGACGACCGTCCGACCGACGGAAGTGGTCGCCGTCGTGGCGGTCTACCAGCTCGCCGCCCGACTCTATCGTCTCAACGTGGGCGACCCGGCGGGCTCCGGATGAACCGTCCTTCGGGCCCGTGTCGACCCACACACCCGGTATTTATCCTCGCCGCGTCCGACGAACCGCTATGGAACCCGACCCGGACCCCTCGCGGTTCCGCGATCTGATGCTCGATTCGGAACCGGGTTTCGAGGAAGTCCTTCGCTGTGTGTTCGGCGTGCAGAACCACGAGGCGCGCCTGTATATCGAGCTACTCGATGCGCCGGACAGCACGGTCGCGGAACTCGCCGACGAGGTCGACCGCGACCGGAGCAACGTCAACCGGGCGCTGTCGACGCTGCTGGACAAGGAACTCGCCTCGCGCCGGCGCCGCCTGTTGGATTCCGGCGGCCACGTCTACCAGTATCGTGCGACGCCCCCGGAGGACGCCCGGGAACTGATGCACGAGACGCTCGACGAGTGGGCGGCCTACGTCCACGAGCGAATCGACGAGTTCCCCGACGAATAGGTAGTGCCAATCGAAAGGATTTACCCGCAACCACGGCAAGAAACGGACGCGGGCCGATAGCTCAGTCTGGCAGAGCATCTGGCTTTTAACCAGATGGCCGGGGGTTCAAATCCCTCTCGGCCCGCTTTCTGTGACGAACAACACGTCAAGCAGCGCTTCGCTATCGCTCAGCGCTGCTCGGCTTCTCGTGAGTTACGAAACGGCAGGGGGATTTGAACCCGACGAGACACAGCGCCGAGCGGAGCGAGGCGACCGTCTCGGCTCGGTTCAAATCCCTCTCGGCCCCGCTACCGAACCCCCTGTCTTCGGGTGGAACCGGACGAATACCGCCGACACAATCGCTTTCTGGGGTTTCTTTCAGGGGTCGTGTGAACCGCCGACCACATTCACTCCGGTGTCCCGCTCACGTCGTGCCGGCGGGGTCGTGGGTCGCCGCTTTAAAGGGTGGTGGCGTGGATTCCCGAGGCTCACCGGTGATTGTTACACCAACTCGTATCAGCGCGGCACCGACAGCGTCAGGCCGTCGTAGGCGAACTGAACGTCCTCGTAGGTCGCTTCCAGTTCGCGGTATCCGGCGTGGGTGCGGCCGTAGAGGTGTTCGATTTCGGTCAGCAGCGTCCGGTCGGGGCCGAAGCGGCGGACGCGTTCCATCACCTCGGCGTGGGTGAGTTCCTCGGCGAGGATGGCCTCGTCGCCCTCGGTGAGGATGGGCGTGCCGTCGGGCGTCTCCCGGAAGAAGCCGCACTCGAAGACCGCGAGGTCGATGTCGTCGGGGAGTTCCGACTCGTCCAGATATCTGGCGTCGTCGGTCGCCAGAAGGACGGTCGTCTCCGGGTCTTCGAGGAGGAACGCCGTCGCGTCCATGTCGGCGTTGCCGGAAAGCGAGTAGGGTATCGCCTCGATTCGCGTCTCGGCGACCGTCAGCGGTTCCTCGTCGAGAAAGTGCGTGTCGGCGAAGCCGACGTCCTCGACGAAATGCCGGAGGCCGTCGTAGAGTTCGCAGGTGCGCTCGTAGACGCGGCGGGTGGTCACCAGCGTCGGCCGGTTCTCGCGGGCGGAATCGATGAGGCCGTAGTCGGGGTCGGAGAACATCCGACTCGTCGGCCGTGACTGGACGACCCGGAGGCCCGCGGCGTGGTCAGGGTGCCAGTGGGTCAAGAGGATGTAGTCGAGTTCGTCGACGCCCTCGCGTTCGAGGTTCTCGTAGACGAACTCCGGCGCGTCGACCATCGCCGACAGTTCCTCGATATATAAGGAATTGCCGTGTCGCGCCTCGGGAATCCCCTCCTCGCGGGCGCGCTCGCAGATGCCACATCGGCAGGTCGGCGTCGGAATGGGCGAGTTCCCGCCGCTGCCGAGCACCGTGATGGTCAGTCCCATGCCATCCGCTGCGGCCGGCATCCCCAAAAAGACGCCCCTCACTCGACGGCCGTCGGTCGCACGGCACAAGTACGAGGACACCCTAGGACCGGCCGTGAGTCGTACAGAGCGCGCCCGTCTCGCCTTCGTCGTGTTCGTGGTCCTCTTTACACAGTTGCTGGTCTACCCCGGTGTCGACCGGCTCGTCGAGGCACTGGGCGGTGCGCCGACCATCGACGCCGGGACGGCCTTCCTCGCAGTCCAACTGCTGGCGTTCGTCCTCTTCTCGGCGGTCTGGGGCGCCGCCTCCGACCGCGCGGGCCGCCGGGTTCCGTTCATCGTCCTCGGCGCGCTCGGCGGCACCGCCGCCTATCTCGCCTTGGTCGCCGCCGTCGCCACCGGTATCGGCGACTTCCGCTTTGCCCTGGCCCTCCGCTTCGTCGAGGGCGCCTTCACCATCGGCGCCTTCTCGCTGGCCATCACGATGCTGATGGACCTTGAGGGTGGCCACGGCCGGAACATGGGCGCGGCGGGCATCGCCATCGGCCTCGGCGCGGCGCTGGGCGCGCCGGTCGGCGGCCAACTCTACGAGGTCGGCCCGCTGGCGCCGCTGGTCGCCTCGGCGGTCCTGCTGGCGCTCGTGGCGGTCGTGATGGCGACTGTTCCCGACCGGACGCCGACCGACACCGATGGCATCCGCGCGGCCCTCGCCGGCCTCCGGGAGCGGCCGGAACTCCTGTTGCCCTTCGGTTTCGGCTTCGCCGACCGCTTTACGGGCGGCTTCTTCGGCATCGTCGGCACCTTCTACTTCCGGGAGACGTTCGACCTCTCGCCCGGCGAGACGGGACTGGTGCTGGCCTGCTTTTTTGCCCCCTTCGCGCTGTTGCAGTACCCCTTCGGCAGCCTCTCGGACCGCATCGGTCGGGTCGTTCCCATCGTCGCCGGGTCGGTCGGCTACGGACTCGCCATCATCGGTGTCGCTCTGGCGCCGTCCGTCGCCGTCGCCGTCGCTGTCCTCTTCGTGGTCGGCGTCCTCGGCGCGCTGGTCGCTCCGGCGACGATGGCGCTGGTGACCGACATGGCCGCCCCCGACGAACGCGGCGCGGCAATGGGCGGGTTCAACATCTTCGGCAGTCTCGGCTTCCTCGGCGGCATCCTCGTCGGCGGGGGCATCGCCTCTCAGTTCGGCTTCTTCGCGGCCTTCGCCGTCGCCGCCGCCCTCGAAATCGGCATCGTCCTCGTCGCGCTGCCGGTGTTGGTGCGGGTCGTCCCGGACCCGACTGCCACGTTCGGGACTCCGGAGTAGGGGGCCGAACGGGCGACGGTAGCCCTGACGGTATCAAAACTACCATGCCCTCCCGTGCTGAGAGTCTAGATATTCAGTGGTTCCTATGACCGAGAAACGCGAATACACCGGGGACTACCCCGACAAGACGCTGTATCTGCCCGGCCCGACCGAGGTCCGCGAGGACGTCATCGAGGCGATGTGCGAACCGATGTTCGGCCACCGGATGGACCGGATGACCGACCTCTATACGACCATCGTCGAGGACACCAAGGAGTTCCTCGATACCGACAACGACGTCATCGTCCTCTCGGCGTCGGGCACCGAGTTCTGGGAGGCGACGACGCTCAACCTCGTCGACGACGACATGCTCGTCCCCACGAGCGGCGCCTTCAGCGAGCGACAGGCCAACGTCGCCGAGCGGCTGGGCAAGAACGTCGACCGCATCGAGTACGAGTGGGGCGAGGCCGTCAAGCCCGACGACATCCGCGAGGCTCTGGAGGCAAGCGACGAGGGCTACGACGCCGTCGGCGTCGTGATGAACGAGACGTCGACGGGCGTCCGCAACCCCGTCGAGGAGATCGGCGACCTGCTCGGCGACTACCCGGATACCTACTTCATCGTTGACGCTATCTCCTGTCTCGGCGGCGACTTCATCGATATCGAGGGCCACAACATCGACGCCATCTTCACCTCGACTCAGAAGGCCTTCGCGATGCCGCCGGGGCTGGCGGTCTGTGCGGTCAGCGACGCCGCCTACGACCGGGAAGTCGAGAAGGACTCCGCCTCGTGGTACGGCGGCTTCCAGCGCTGTCTGGACTACTACGACCGGAAGGGCCAGACCCACTCGACGCCCGCCATCCCGCTCATGCTCGCCTACCGCAAGCAGATGAAACACATGCTCGACGAGACCCACGAGGCTCGCGACCAGCGCCACCAGGAGATGGCCGAGTACACCCGCGAGTGGGCCCGCGAACACTTCGGTCTCTACCCCGAGGAGGGCTACGAGTCCCAGACGGTCACCTGCGTCGAGAACACCCGCGGCATCGACGTCGCCGAGACCGTCGAACAGGTCTCCGAGGAGTACGACATGGTCTTCTCCAGCGGCTACGGCGATATCGGCGAGGAGAGCTTCCGAATCGGCCACATGGGCGAACACGACCTCGAGAGCATCAAGGCACTGACCGACGCCATCGAGGACGTCGCGGACCTCTGAGATAGGTTCCGCCCGTCGGACACCCCTCGTTTTTGAGGGCGGCCGTCGAAACGCCGCCAAATGGAGGAATCGGAGGACAACCCCTACGTCCGGACCCCGCCCTTCGAGTTCGACCCCGTCGAGGAACTCGACGAGGAAGAGGCCGAACGACAGGTCGAACAGCTTCGGGAGGCCGTTCGGTATCACGACTACCGCTACTATCAACTCGCTGATCCCGTCATCTCCGACACCGCCTACGACGACCTCTTCGAGCGGTTGCAGACGCTCGAAACCGAGTTCGGTCTCGAATCCGAAACCAGCCCCACCCAGCGGGTCGGCGGCGACCCCGTCGACGAACTCGAAACCGTCGAACACGTCGCCCCGATGCGGTCTATCGACTCGTCGGTCGAGGAGGCGGCCGTCCGGGGCTTCGACGACCGTGTTCGGGACCGCCTCGCCGAGGCCGGCTACGACGGACCGATCCAGTACCTCTGTGAGCCGAAGTTCGACGGCCTCTCCGTCGAGCTGGTCTACAAGGACGGCGAACTCCGGCGAGCGGCCACTCGCGGCGACGGCCACGAGGGCGACGACGTAACCGAGAACGTCCGAACCATTCGCTCGGTGCCGCTTCGCCTCGACGGCGACTACCCCGACGACCTGGCCGTCCGCGGCGAGGTGTTCATGCCGCGGGACGCGTTCAACGAGTACAACCGCGAGCGCATCGAGCGCGGCGACGACCCCTTCGCGAACCCACGGAATGCAGCGGCCGGCACGCTCCGGCAGTTGGACCCCTCAGTCACTGCCGAACGGCCCCTCGACTGCTTCGTCTTCGACGTGCTCGACGACGGCGGCTACGGGTTCGAGCGCCGCATCGACGAACACCGAAAGGTCGACGAGTGGGGCTTTCACGTCGACGACCACACTCGCCTGGTCGAGGACGTCGACGGCGCCGTCGCGTTCCGCGAGGAGATGCTCGAACTACGTGACGACCTCGATTACGAGATCGACGGGACGGTCATCAAGGTCGACCGCAAGGACGCCTGCGAGACGTTGGGGTCGACCTCGCGGTCGCCGCGGTGGGCCTACGCCTACAAGTTCCCCGCCAGAACCGAGGTGACGACGGTCCGGGACATCATCGTGCAGGTCGGCCGAACCGGTCGGTTGACGCCCGTCGCGCTGCTGGACAAAGTCGAGGTCGCCGGTGTCGAAGTCTCGCGGGCGACGCTCCACAACCCCGAACAGATCGAGGAGTTGGGCGTCGACATCGGCGACAAGGTCCGACTCAAGCGCGCGGGCGACGTCATCCCATACATCGAGGAGGTCGTCGAGGCCGAAACCGAGGGGGCCTTCACCTTCCCTGAGGCGTGTCCGGTCTGCGGTAGTCCGGTCGAGCGGGAGGGACCGATGGCGTTCTGCTCGGCGGGCATCGACTGTGAGGCACAGCTCCGGCGACTCGTCGAATACTACGCCTCGAAGGACGGTCTCGACATCGAGGGACTCGGCGAGGAAGCGGTCGACCAACTGGTCGACGACGGACTCGTCGAGAGCCTGCCGGACCTCTATGAGTTGACCGTCGACGAACTGGCCGAACTCGAAGGCTGGGGCGAGACGAGCGCGGCAAACCTCGTTGCCGAAATCGAGGCGAGCACGGAGCCGCCGCTGGCGGATTTCCTCTCGGCGCTCGGCATCCCCGAGGTCGGCCCGACGACCGCGGCCGCCATCGCCCGGGCGTTCGGGACGCTCGATGCGGTGATGGCCGCCGACGTCGAGGAACTGCAAGCCATCGAGGGAATCGGGTCGACGATGGCAACCGAGATTGCGAGCTTTTTCGACACCGAGCGGAACCGCGAGATAATCGCGGAACTCCGCGACCACGGGGTCGACCCACAGGATGCCGAGCAAGCCGGCGAGGCGTTGGCGGGACTGACCTTCGTCTTCACCGGCTCGCTGCCGGAAATGACTCGCGACGAGGCCAAGGAGCTCGTCGAAGCCAACGGCGGGAACGCGACTTCCAGCGTCTCCAGCAACACCGACTACCTCGTCGTCGGCGAGAATCCCGGGACGTCCAAACGGGCGGATGCCGACGAACACGACGTACCGGAAGTCGGCCCCGAAGCGTTCGTCGAACTGTTGGAAGACCACGGCGTCGACGTCGATATCGACGAATAGCGAGCAGGCGGGCGGGTTCGAGTCGACAGCCGCATCCCGCGCTCCGGCCTCGGCGGACTGTCGGCGATTGCTCAGAGCACGGGCCGGATGGCCGCGTGTTCGTATATAAATCGTGGGCCGGGCGGTTCGCGTCGTGTTAAGTTAAGCATGATTCCACCAGACGGCGAAGGCTTGAAGCCACGATTCTGCGGTCGTCGGCTTCACGTGGCTGAACGTATTTGAAAACGAAGAGGTACGCCGTTTTACTTCTCTAAA